>USRP01000007.1 GCA_900557185.1 uncultured Mycoplasmatota bacterium | reverse complement strand
TCATTTATGGTATCAAAGTATGTTAAATAACTTCCACAGGTTTCTCTTGGTGTATATTGCATTACTGCATTAAATTCGTCTGTTGCTGAGGTACATGCAGTATTGGTACTTGCTTTTAATAAATCACTGACATTAATAAGTCCCACATTTCCTGTCCACTGGTACATCTTTTCTCCTGCTATATTTTTCTCGATACTATCGTTTCCACTTTGATCTAACCATTGCACACTTCCGATATTAAATGCATGACTTTGTACTTGGGTCTTTGCAATTCCTGTTAATGTTGGATAGTATGTATTATTTAAATATTCTTTGATACTTGAATCTTCTGTTACCGTTCCACTATAGTTTCCGTTTGGTGTTTGGAATGTTCCTGATACTGCTGCAAACACTCCACATCCCCAATTTGGATTTGTACAATATGTATTATTCTCTGTTGCTCTATGATTAGCTTCATCATATGCCATAAATGTATATCCTTCATTTTGTGGTAGTAATTCATCTCTTACTATCTTATAAGTTCCATCTGTTTCTTTCGCTACAATTCTCCATAGTTCATTATTGAACTGGATATAGTTATCTGGATTACTTCCACGATAGATATATCTTCCTGTTTCATATTGGTCCTCATAGAGTCCATCTCCACTTGTTACGACTTCTACATTCTGTCCTCCCATGTCTACTCCATCTCCTGGAATTGGGCCTACTGGAACTCCATCATCACTTTGCTCATAAGTAAGAGTGATTTCTATTTCTTTAGACATGTTGGTTTCATTAAAATCTACACTAGCATCCCAATACACTTTTACTTGGAATGTTTTAGATTCAGTTGCAAGTAGTGGATCTCCTACTTTGATATTTTCAACACTCACTTTAATTGCTTTTGGGTCTTGGTTATTATTTTCTTTGACTCCATTAATACTGGATAATACTGCATCCAAATCCCCTTGGTTCTCTACAACGACATCATATGTTGCACTTGCTCCTGGTTGTGTTAGATTGACATCTAATGTCAATGTTGTAAGATCTGTTATTTCTTTTCTTGTTGTAGTTGCATTAGTCATTTCTTTTTCTTCTGCACTTGTAAACAGTATCTTCCAATTAGATGTAATCTGGGCTGTACCATTGATATCTAATTGTTGACTTAATACTGCATACCCAACTCCTAACATTAGAAACACAGCAATACATAAACTACCAACTAGAAAGTATTTCTTATGTTCTCTGTTCATTCTTTTTCTTTCTACTTTTCTCATCATTACTACTCCTTACCTTTCCTTCATCTTATCACAATTATTCGTTGATTTATATATGTTTCCCAGGTGTTTTACACTACATATTTTTACTTTATTTGCTAAGCACAAAAAAGTTGCTTCCACTATGAAAACAACTTTTTAAATATTTTAAAATAAATTAAATCGTTAAAACAGCATGAGAAATATAGGGTATAATTACTTAAATGCCCCCCCCCATGGTAGCTTTTGGTTAACACAAGCTTTATTTCTCATATCTATCACCTAGTCTCCTACTGTTTACATTTTAACACATTTTATTCGTAATGAAAAGTTTATTTTTGAACCTTATGATCAGATAATAAACTAACATATTTCATATGTTTTGGTGCTCTTTTATCCTCTGGTGGATATTCCATATAACTGTCTCCATAGTGAGCTTTTAAAAATGCATCAGGATTATTTGGAACGGGAAACATTCCATCTTCAAATGGATACAGCTTTGTAGGAAATATATCATCATAGCGATAAATATATGGTTTTCTCGGAGAATTATATATCCACGTAATCTCATCACCAATCAGTTTACTATCTCTATTTTGATTTCCGTAATCAATCGCATTTTGAAGGAATTGTTTCTTTAGTGAGATAGGATTACGATTCATATTTTCTAATGTTGTAATGACTGTGGCTAAACCAGTATTTTTTAAACGCCAATGATAATCCATTTTCTTATCTTCTGATACATAGTTTAAAAGAAATACATCTATAAATACTCCATCACAATCAGTACATTTATTTTTTAGAAGAATATTTTCTTCTTCTACAAATGTATTTTTTAATCTAATTTTCATTGCTGGAAATGGTACTAAATAACGTTCATCTAAATCAAAGCATTGAACTACATATTGTTCCGGTAAATCTTCCTGTAATGCTTTTAATAATTGAGGATATTGATCACGATGAATTGCTATATCTAAATCATCATCCCACGGAATAAACCCTTGATGACGAACTGCCCCTAATACACTCCCAGAGAACAAAAGATAATGAATATCATGTTTTTTACATATCTTATCTACATCTTTTAACATTGATAATAAAACCAATTGTAATTTTCTTAATGTAACATCTGTTCCATCGATATCCTGATTAATCACATAGTTATATTCCATTTCTGTTCACCATACTATCTATTTTTTTTAGTATATCATAATTTAAATATACTACCTATAGTTTTCTAAAAAACTGTAATATAAGTTGACACCATTGCCATAAAAAAAGAACAGTTTCTGTTCTAAAAATAATTATAGTATACTTTTGGTTTTCCCAGTAAAGTAATAATGTCTAATATGACACCAACTCCACAAAAACCACCTGTTACCATATATAAAAGCCCCATATAAAATTTTCTTTCATAAAATTTATGAATTCCTAACCATCCCAAGAAAATAGCAAGCAATAAGGTAATCCATTTATAAAAAGGTCCTCTTTTTTGAAATCCAAAAATACTTTCTCGCCAATCATGTGTTTCTTCTTCTGTTTCTTTTACTTCTTCGACAATTTTATTTGTCTGATTTATTTTTTCACCACAATATGGACAAATATGTGCATACATAGGGATTTTAGAAGCACAATTTTTACATAATTTCGTACTCAAAAAAAGCCTCCTATCAATATTATAAAAAAAGTCCAAAGGGAACCTCTAATGATCAAAAACCTGATCTCCCAGGTGGGCATCACATGATAAATTTTAGGATCCTTAAATAAAATTTAAGTATTCAACACCATTTATCAATTAGATTCCCAATCATTACTTTAGTAGGTTTTTCTAAAATTGGTCCTTATCCTTTAGACAATTACATTATATCATACTTTCTGATTTTTTTAAAGTCATTCCTATATGATTTATTGATTTCACATGCTTTCACATAATTGTTATTTTTTGTCATATTCATCCATGAATGAATGTGTTTGATTATCTTTTTTATATCCAAGTAATGTGTTTAGATTTACATTTTTAGTAGCTGTTAGAAGGTTTAAATCAGCATCTTCATGTATCTCACATAAATCGTCGACCAATTGTTTTACAACAACACGCTTACCGTCCCCTTTTTTGGTAACAGAACAAGCACAGTCGATAAATGTTAAGTCGTTATTACGAGCCCATGATTTAATGTAATTTTCTTTGACATAGTAAAGTGGACGAATTAATTCCATTCCTTCAAAATGATCGCTATGTAACTTTGGCATCATGCTAGAGATTTGTCCATTCCATATTAAGTTTAATAATACTGTTTCGATTACATCATTCATGTGATGACCTAAAGCAATTTTATTACAACCAAGTGATTGTGCTTTGTCATAAAGTGCTCCTCTTCTCATTCTAGCACATAAATAACATGGATTATCATTTCGTCTTTGACTAGAAGAATCTGCTACTTGAAAGATATTATTTTGAAAAATAATAGCCGGTATTCCCAGTATTTCTAAGTTCTGTTTAATTTGATTTAAGTTCTTTTCTTGATATCCTGGATCCATGACAAGATAAACTAATTCAAATGGTACTTTTCCATGTTTTTGTAATTCTTCTAAACATTTCGCAAGTAACATAGAATCCTTTCCACCACTGATACAAACGGCAATCTTATCTCCTTCTTTTACTAGTTCAAAGTCACGAATTGCCTTCATAAATGGGCTCCATATCTTCTTACGATATTTTGTAATAATACTGTGTTCAATTTGTTCTTTTCGATTCATATCATCCACTCCAAACGATATGATTATATCACAAAAAGAGTAAAAAAAGAAAATGATATCATCCATTCATTTTCTTTTATGATTTACATTTAATGTTCTCATAGAATTTAAAATAGCTAACACTGATACACCAACATCTGCAAATACAGCTTCTAACATATTGGCGAAACCAAAAGCCCCTAGCACGAGAAAGAATATTTTAATACCGATAGCAAAGACAATGTTTTGCTTTACTATGCGAATCGTTCTTTTAGCAATACCAATCGCTTCTCCAATTTTACTTAAATCATCATCCATAATCACAACATCGGCTGCTTCAATCGCTGCATCACTACCAAGACCACCCATAGCAATTCCAATATCTGCACGCACTAATACAGGAGCATCATTCATTCCATCGCCTACGAATGATAATGGACCGGTGTCACTTTCTTTCATCAGTACTTCAACACGTTCCAATTTATCTTGTGGAAGCAAAGAAGCATAATAAGAATCAATTGGTAGTTTTTCAGCAATACTCTTTGCAGATTCTTTAGAATCACCAGTTAACATGACCATTTTATGAATCTGTTGTTGTTTTAAATTTTCTAATGATTCTTTCGCATTTTCTTTGATTTCATCAGAAATCACAACATATCCCAAATAACTTCTCTCTTTTGCAATATAAACAACAGTTCCTTCATATACCTCTGGAACAGTGATTTGTAAATCTTGCATATACTGATGATTTCCAGCATACACATCTTCACCCAAAACTTGAACATGTACCCCTTTTCCAGATACTTCTTCGATTTGTTTCACATCTTTTTGGACAATCACATGAGGATATTTTTCTTTAATAGAAATTGCAATCGGATGGTTGGAATAAAGTTCTGACTGAGCCGCATATTTCAACAATTCATCATCGGAAATGTGGTTGGCAATAACCTTCGTAACTTGAAACGTTCCCTTGGTAAGCGTTCCCGTCTTATCAAAAACAATTGTCTTTAAACGAGAAAGTGTTTCTAAGTAATTACTTCCCTTTAATAAAATTCCACGTCTAGAAGCCCCTCCTAATCCTCCAAAAAAACCTAGAGGGACAGATATCACAAGAGCACATGGACAAGAAATCACAAGGAAAGTAAAAGCTCTCGATAAACATGCTTTAAATGTTAAATGAGGGAATAGTAAAGGTGGTAAGATAGCTAGTAATAAGGCTCCAATGACAACAATTGGAGTATAGTAATGAGAAAACTTGGTAATAAAATTCTCTGCTTTTGCCTTTCTACTACTTGCATTTTCTACTAAATCTAATATTTTAGAAGCAGTCGACTCATCAAACTCTTTCGTAACCTCTATTTTTAATAATCCATTTTGATTTACACTACCACTTAAAACAGTATCCTTAACTCTCACATGTATTGGAACAGATTCACCTGTCAATCGAGAGGCATCCAAATAACTTTCTCCTTCTTGTACAATACCGTCTAATGGAACTTTTTCTCCGGGTTTTACCACGATAATATCTCCAACTTTCACATCGTCAGGATCCACTTTTGTTAATTTTCCATCCTTTTCCATGTTCGCATAATCTGGTCGAATATCCATTAAACTAGAAATAGAAGTACGGCTTTTTCCGACTGCATAAGATTGAAATAACTCTCCTACTTGATATAAAAGCATTACCATAACACTCTCTAAATATTCCCCTAGAAAAATAGCACCTACAGTAGCGAGGCTCATTAAAAAGTTCTCATCAAATAATTGGCCAGATAAAATATGGTTTACTGCCTTATAAAGTACATCATAACCAACAATCAAATAAGCAGAAAAATAAAGGATAAAAGAAAACGATGGATTCACTGGAAGACAAATTGCTCCCACGAATAATATAACTGATAAAATAATTCGATAAAGTTTTATTTTTAATTTTTGATCCATATTCTCACCTATTTTTCAATAATTTCAACTTCTGGTTCTAATCTATGAATGACATCATTGATCTCATTCATGATTGTATCTTCTCTTGTCTCATCTATTACCAATTTCATTTTTTCACTAAGAAAACTGATTGAAACTTCATTCACACCATCTATTTTTTGAATCGCTTTTTCAAGCTTTGTGGCACATACCGCACAGTCTAAATTTTTTATCATATATCGCTTTTTCATAAATTTCTCCTTTCATTTGAATGATGATTCAACTATCTATTTCCATTATAATTGAATAATTATTCAAATGTCAATAGCGTTTCTTCATTGTTTGACATTTGTTCAACAATTCAATTATAATATATGTATCGAGGTGAGAAAATGAACGAAATTACACCGCACCACATTGAAAATGTTAAAAAAGTGCAACAGGCAATTCCAGATTATAATACGATTATAGATTTATCTGATTTTTTTAAAATTTTAGGAGATAGTACAAGATTACAAATATTAATGGCTTTAGAGCATGCAGAACTCTGTGTCAGTGACATCGCCTATTTATTAAATATGACTGTATCTGCTGTCTCTCATCAATTAAAATCATTAAAGACAGCAAAACTCGTAAAATTAAGAAGAGATGGGAAAAGTATTTACTATGCACTAGATGATGATCATATTAATAAATTACTATCTGTATCTCTTGAACATATTGAAGAAAAATAATCATCACTTGTATTATACCGAAAAACGTGGAATCCATGCGATTTCACGTTTTTTTATTGATTCCTTACCTACTAACTGCAATATCTTTACAACATATCTTTTTCTAAAAAAGATACTGTACAAGTAGAAAGCTGTCCTGCATTTATTTTATCAACCTTTTTCGTTTTTCGTTCAAACCAAATTGTATTTACAAATTCCCAAATAGAAAACGTTCCAATAATTGATAAAATTTCGCTTATATATTCCGTATGATTCATGTTTCGAATCAAAAAAGAACATGCCAAAATAATTGATCCAACTACAAATAGTTTCAGTGCTTTCCATGAATTATATTGTAATTCTACTTCCATATCGTGTGTAATTAAACCGAATTGATTAGAGATATTTTCAACCAGTTCCTCTTTTTCTTCTTTGGTAAATGAGATACCATCGAATTCTAATACAATAGAATATTCATATGGAATATAATAGGCAATTTGTTGAATGTAGGAGATGAATTCTGGATTTAGAACATGGTGTTTACGATCGAAAGAAGAATAGATTTCTTCTTTTTTATTGATATGAATTGGAATCACTGCTTTTTCATCTTTAATATAGTGCTGATTCATATATAATTTTGAGTCAAAATTTACATTTAAATATCTTTTCATTTTACTGATTCTTTGCATTGTTTTACACTCCTATCCTTCTTTTATTATACTATGGAAATACAAAAAAATAAAACATGAAAATTTCATGTTTTACATTACTAATAAACAAAGTAAGACAATCACACCTAGAGCGATACGATACCACATAAATACTTTAAAGTCATGTGATTTTAAGTATTTCAATAAGAATTTAATACAGATTAATCCTGCTAAGAATGAAATTAAAATACCAAGAGCAAAGATACCGATATTTGCTTGGATTAAGGCTATAGTAGAATCTTTCAAAAATGTCAGCAATACTGCACCGGCTACAACTGGTGCTGATAAATAGAATGAAAACTTAGCTGCTTCTTCACGATTCATTCCTCTTGCACGAGCAGCAGCAATTGTCGTTCCACTACGAGAGAATCCTGGAATTAAGGCAAATACTTGCGCACATCCAATGACTAAGGCATCTAGCCATGTCATCTCAGCAAATCCTTTTTTCTGTTTGAAGTAATGGTCGCATAAATAAATGACAATTCCCATAAAAATAAGGGCAAGTGCGATCAATACAAAATTACCACGCAATGCATTTTCAATTGTCTCTTCAAACAATACACCAAAAATAGCAGCTGGAATACATGCAAGTAAAATAAACCACATCAATTTTCCATCTTTACTTTTCGGTTTCGTAAATCCATTCACTAAAATGTTGATGAAGTCTTTAAAAAAGAATAAACCAATTGCTAGTAACGTTCCGAAATGAAGCGCAATATCAAAGGCCATTGTAATATCTGCTCCCATAGAACTACCAATCCCAAAAATATCACGGAATATAATTAAATGAGCACTAGAAGAAATTGGCAAAAATTCTGCAATTCCTTGTATAATTCCTAAAATAATGACTTGTAAATATAACATAATACCATCTCCTCTAAGTCGTAAACGAATACATTATACCATATTCTATTCAAATCTGTTTCCTATATTGACACAAAAAAAGAAAAAGGTGTCAACCAATTTTTAATCATTATCCTTGACAGTGATATCCATTTTCTTTCATCATTTGTAAAACATCTTTTTTCTGCATATCCATTTCCAACATATCTGTTTCATGATCAATCATTGGTACCATTGCATTATTGACTTGTTTTAATCGTACTTTTACCAGTAAATGATAAGAAGTATCAAACACTTCAGAAGAAACATCAACTCCAGATTGATTTTTTATTTTATTAGATTGAAACACCAACCCCGTCTTACGGCTCTCGAAACGATAGCGATCTGTCCCCGATGGAGATGTTGGTAAATGCATAGAGTCTTCATAAGTAAAAGAAGTTAATAAGTTGTTTTCAAAAGAAAGTTGATATTGATCTTGGATTGATATGTGATTTTTTGTTTCTTGTTTAGTACATAGTGTTTTACTGACGCCAAAAAAGCCAAAAGCATTTAACATAAAATAACCACCAATTCCGACAATTGATAAAAATAAAATGACCGGTAGTAACAATTTATGTTCTCTTTTAAAACTCTCTTTTGTAATAGCAGAATCTTCTTCTACGATATCTTCCATTTCATATGGATGAAGAATCTCTACTTCTTGTTCTTTATAATTATGACCTTGAAACATATCAATACCCCTTCTTATTTTCTCTATTCTTATTGTAACACGAACGAAAAAGAAGTACAACATGGCAGTTGTACTTCTGAGTCTTATTCTTCAAATTGTGAGTTATATAATTTCGCATAGAAACCATTTTTCTTTAATAATTCTTCATGATTTCCTTGTTCGACAATATCTCCATGATCCATAACTAAGATTAAATCAGCATTACGAATGGTTGATAATCTATGAGCAATGATAAAACTTGTTCTATTTTTCATCAATTCATCCATTGCTTTTTGAATATATTCTTCTGTTCTTGTGTCAACACTACTTGTTGCTTCATCTAAAATTAAGATTTTAGGATCGGCAAGAATAACACGTGCAATGGTTAAAAGTTGTTTTTGTCCTTGGCTAATATTATTTCCTTCTTCGTTAATTACCATGTGATAACTTTCTGGAAGTGTTTTGATGAAATGATCCGCATGAGCTTCACGACAAGCTTTTTCTACATCTTCAAATGTCGCATCCATTTTACCATACTTGACATTGTCTTCAATGGTTCCAGAGAATAACCATGTATCTTGTAATACCATTCCAAACATACGTCTTAAATCTTGACGTTTAAAGTCTTTAATATCATGGCCATCGATTTGAATGCTACCATGATTGACATCATAGAAACGCATTAATAGTTTTACCATAGTTGTTTTTCCAGCTCCTGTAGGACCTACAATAGCTACTTTTTGACCTTGTTTTACGGTTGCATTAAAGTCTTTGATAATTGTTCTATCAGGATTATATCCAAATTGAACATGAGAGAAAGTTACATTGCCATTTAAGTTTTCTGTAGATACAGGATGTTCTGTTTCTTTGACTTCTTCCTCTTCTCCTAAGAATTCAAATACTCTTTCAGCTGCTGCAATCGTTGCTTGGATTAAGTTAACAATTTGGGCAACATTAGAAAGTGGATGCATAAAATTACGAACATATTGGATGAAACTTTGAATATCTCCGACAGTGATTTTATTTTGAATTACAAAATATCCACCTAAAATAGAAACGACAACATATCCTAAGTTTCCAATGAAGTTCATAAGAGGCATCATAATTCCTGAAAAGAATTGACTCTTCCATGCAGAACGATAAAGTGTTTGATTTAATTCTTTAAATTCTTCTACTGCTTCTTCTTCTCCATTAAATGCTTTTACAATGTTATGTCCACCATATACTTCTTCTACTTTTCCATTGACATGACCTAAGTATGCTTGTTGTCTTTCGAAGTATTTTTGCGAATGGCTGACAATAAAAGCAAGTAAGATTAAAGCAATTGGAATAATGACTAAGACGGCTAATGTCATGATTGGAGAGATTGTAAGCATCATGATGACAACTCCGATTAAGGTTGTAATTGAAGTAATCATCTGTGTCATGCATTGATCTAAGTTAGAACTTACAGTATCGACATCGTTTGTAACTCTACTTAGAATTTCTCCATGTGTTTTATGGTCAAAATATTTCATTGGTAAACGATTTAATTTTTCACTAATAGACTTTCTTAGTCCATAGGCAATCTTTTGACTGACTCCAGACATAATAAAGTTTTGAACAAAATTACATACTGCACTGACAGCATATAAGCATAATAAGAAGATTAGAATACGACCAATTTTAGAAAAATCGATTCCACTTCCACCACTGATTTTACTAACTAAACCATTAAATATCTCCGTTGTTGCTTTTCCCATGATTTTTGGTCCAATAATTGAAAAGGCTGCACTTAATATAGCAAATAAAACAACTGTAAAGATATAGTATTTATAAGGAGATAGATAATGTGCAAGTTGCTTTAAAGTTCCTTTAAAGTCTTTTGCTTTATCAGAACTTGGTGCTTGTTTTTTACCCTTCATAATCTAATTCCTCCTTTGACAATTGTGATAATGCAATTTCACGGTATACATCACATGATTTTAACAATTCTTGATGTGTACCAGTACCAACGACATTACCATCATCTAATACGACAATCTTATCTGCATTCATAATCGTACTAATACGTTGTGCGACAATTAACATAGTACTTCCTTTGGTCTTTTCTCTTAAAGCCTTACGAAGTGCTGCATCTGTTTTAAAATCTAGTGCTGAGAAGCTATCGTCAAAAATATAAATTTCTGGTTTTTTGATTACTGCACGAGCAATGGATAAACGTTGTTTTTGTCCTCCACTGACATTCGTACCACCTTGGCTGATTGGGTTTTCTGTTCCTTTTGGTAACTTACTTACAAATTCAGATGCTTGAGCAATATCTAATGCTTCTTGGATTTCTTTATCACTGGCATCTTCTTTTCCATAACGTAAGTTAGAAGCAATGGTACCAGAGAATAGTACACCGGTTTGAGGAACATATCCAATCTTATTACGTAAATCTTTTTGATCTAAGTCTTTTACGTTGACTCCATCGACTAATACTTCTCCTTTTGTTGCTTCAAAGAAACGTGGAATTAAGTTAATCAATGTTGATTTACCACTACCAGTTGATCCGATAAAGGCAACTGTTTCTCCTTTATTCGCTTTGAAGTTAATATGATGTAACATATATCCATCAGAGTCTGGATAACGGAATGAAACGTCTTTGAATTCAACTGTTCCTACTTCTGTTGTCTCCTTTTTTTGTTTTGGATTTAAAATTGTAAATGGAGTTTTTAATACTTCATCAATACGTCCAATACTGACAATGGCACGTGGAAGCATAATTGATACAATTGAAATCATTAAGAATGACATAATAATTTGCATTGTATATTGAATAAATGCCATCATGTCACCAACTTGCATAACACCACTATCAATTCCTTTGGCAGCTTCCCACACGATTAATACGGCAATCGCATTCATTGTAAACATCATAAGTGGCATCATGGTTGCCATGACACGAACGATAAATAATTGATTGTTCTTTAAGTCTTTATTGGCTTTATCAAAACGTGCTTCTTCGTGTTTTTCTTTAGCGAAAGCACGGATAACAGGAAGTCCTGTTAAAATTTCACGTGTTACTAAATTTAAACGGTCGATTAATTTTTGAACACGTTTGAATTTTGGCATAGCAATTGCAAATAAGATAATAACAAGTGTCGCAATTGCCATAACTGCTACGGCAATAATCCATGCCATACCAGTACCTGTTGCTAGTACTTTTACAACTCCTCCAATGGCGATAATTGGTGCATAGAAGATTGTACGAAGTAAGAATACTAACAACATTTGGACTTGTTGAATATCATTCGTACTACGTGTAATTAAACTAGCT
This sequence comes from uncultured Mycoplasmatota bacterium, assembly GCA_900557185.1. Taxonomy (GTDB): domain Bacteria; phylum Bacillota_I; class Bacilli_A; order RF39; family UBA660; genus UMGS2016. The sequence goes on along the minus strand of USRP01000007.1, from coordinate 21,342 downwards.
GTTGAGAATTGTTTCATCTCGCTTTCTGAGAAATCAACTACTTTCTTAAATACTTGATTTCTAAGATCACGTGCAAGTCTAGCAGCAATACGAGAACCTAGGAATCCAACCATGACGGTTGCAAACATAGAGATGAGTGCTAAACCTAACATCTTTAAACCAGATACAAAAATATAATTCGTCTGAATACGATCGGTATCCATTCCTAATCTTTGATACTCCGTTTTCACAAATTGAATGGCACTTTGTTCTAACATTGTGTCTGGCATATCTTTCATTTTTTGATTTAATTGTTTCATCATTTCCTGACGTTGTTCTTTTGGCATCATTTCTAATAATTTCATGACTGTCAAATCAGGAATAGATGATAGTTGTTCCGGTAACTTACTGATAATTTGTTTTTCAATTTTTGCTCCTTCTTCAGTATCACCACTAAATAACAATAAATATGTTAATGGTTTTTGCAATAATTGATTTAATTTTTCATGATTTTCTTTAGAAATATCTTTTAACACATAAATATCTTGTTTTTCTACTGTTGGATAGCTTTCTAACTGTTCTTCTGTCGCATCTTTTTTAGAGACAACTTCATATTGATTTTGAACAAATTTACTATCTTTTTCGTTTAAGAAAAGTAAGATATCTTCAAAACTCTCTTTAGTAATTGCTTCTGGTGTATTATCTTCAATACCACCTTCTTGAATACCTGTATTTACAATACGAGAAGTATATTCTGGTAATGATAAGTCACATGCTGCTTGCACGAATAAAAGAGCAATGACAATCAAAACCGAATACCAATATTTACATAAGTGTTTTATAATTCGAACCATAACCTCTAATCCTTTCTATTTCTTTTCCATACCATCTCTTAATAGTGTTAATTTTCTTCGATAAGAAATCATAATTTCTTCTTTTGTCTTATCTGATGTAAAAGAAGAAACAAGTGTATGAAGTGTCATACCAAATAATAAACCAACGATTTCTTCTAAATCATCTTCACATTGAACATTTAATTTACTTACATCAATTTGTTCTAAAAATAATTTATATGTATTTTGAGGTTCAAAAACATTTGGTTTTACAGGGAATAACCGTTTTTCAGAACGACTGTTGATATTGGCGAATACTTGTTTAAAAAATAGACGATGACTCTTTTTAGAACAGTAATCGACAATTACTTCAAATAGACATTCAAACGTCCGAAATAAATCACCCTGCTCTTTTACAACGGTAATTAAAAGTTGTTTTTGAAAATGTGTATTTGATTGATCCAGTAAGTAAAAATATAAATCTTCTTTATCGCGAAAATACATATAAAAACTACCACGTGGGATAGATGCTTCTTTAATAATTTGATTGATGGAAGCATTTTCAAAAGAATGTTGTGTAAATTCATTGATTGCTGCTTTCAATAGTGTTTTTTGTTTTTCCTTAGGAAGATGAAAAAATGTTTGTGTCGGCACGGTATCACCTCATCTATTAGCATATGACAAATTGTCATACTTGTTCATTTTAACATGACAACTTGTCATATGTCAATCAATTCCCATAATTTCCCACAATCAAAAAAGAAACAAAACTGCTTCTTTCTATTTCCAAAATTTTAAACGCTTGGCATTTAAATCGTGATACTCTTGAAATATTTGCTGATAATGTTGTTGATATCCTCGAACTAACTCATTGATAACATCATCTGAATAATATAATTGATAATTTTTATAGTGTACATTTAAGCCTATTGCCTGCATTGCTTCATTAAAATGATTTTTTTCTGTTGCCAGAAAGAATGCTTTTGCTTCTTCTAATGATCTTTTTGGTGATAACAAATAATCATGATACAACTTACAAGCAATTAATAACCCTAAAATATATCTCATGGATAATAAAGAATAATGTGTATAAAGATGTTCCTCACAAAGACAAATATACTCGTTATCAATATAACTCTCATTCCACTTGTAACGTTCAAAATCACATAGATAAACACGTGGTTCACGTGGAAATTGCTCTTTTAAATAGATTGTAGCAAGTTGTTCTATAAAAATAGGAAGTGCTTCTCCTAGCATAAATATCGTCGTATTTTCTTCTTTTTGTAAATAATGCGTATATTCATGGGCATAAGTAATTACATCAGATAAATTATAATTTAATTCAATTTGATAGAATTCTTTACTCCAATCTAGACCAGAATGTTTAAAATCTTTTCCATGTTCATCTTTTGTACGAAAAATATAATCTTGTAAAGCTTGTTTTCCAATTTGATAATATTCTTCTCCTAATTTTGCTCTTAAAAAGTCTAAAAATAACTGTTCAGCATTTTCTTGTTCTAAATAAATAGAACGTCTTTTTTTAGGAACTTTATAAGTTGAATTAGAATACAATTTTATAATTAGTTGTATCATATCTTGTTTCATATATTCTAAAATATATCCTAATTCTTTCCATATTTCATCATTCATGACATTCAACCTTTCTAAAACAACCCCGTAATATGTCCATTATTTGTAATATGCATAGATGTCATAGCAGGTTTTTTAGATAATCCTGGCATTGTCATAATGTTTCCCATATATACTACTACAAATTCTGCTCCACGATTCCATTTTACATCTTTTACTTCTACTACAAAATCACGTGGATCACCTAGTTTTTTCGCATCATCACTAAATGAGTATTGTGTTTTTGCAATACAAACAGGTTGTGATGTTGCTCCCATATTTTCATATTCTTTTAATTTTTCTAACACACCATCTTGATAACATACTTTCTTTGCATGATAGATTTCTGTCGCAATGGTTTCTATTTTTTTGGTAAGAGATAAATTCATCTCATATAGCGGGTGAAAATCAGGTTCATGTTGACACAATTGAATGACTGTTTTCGCAAGTTCAACAGATCCCTTACCTCCATCTTGATAGGCAGTAGAACATGCATAAGGAACATGTAATGTCTCTAATGCTTTCTTAACAACAGAAAGTTCTTTATGACTATCTGTCGGAAACTGATTGATACATACGACAACATGACTTGTATACTTTCTCATATTTTCTAAATGTGCTTTTAAATTGGTCATTCCCTTTTCTAACACTTTTACATTTTCTTGTGCCAACTGATCTTTAGAAGCACCACCATGATACTTCATACTGCGAATTGTCATATTTAAAACAATCACATGTGGTTTTAAATTTCCTTTTGGGCATTTGATATCTAAGAACTTTTCTGCTCCTAAATCACTGCCAAAACCAGCTTCTGTCACCACATAATCGGATAGTTTTAAAGCCAGTTTGGTCGCTAATAAAGAATTACAACCATGGGCGATATTCGCAAATGGACCACCATGAATAAGGACTGGATTTCCTTCCAAGGTTTGTACAAGATTTGGTTTTAAAGCATCTTTCAATAAAATTGTCATCGCATCTTCAACATGTAAATCAGATACATAAATCGGTTGATTCTCTACATCATAGGCAATTAACATATTTCCAATTCTTCTCTTTAAATCAGCAAGAGAATCAGAAAGACATAAGATTGCCATTAACTCCGTCGCAACAGTAATCACAAATTGTTCACGATGGTGAATGCCTTGTTTCCCACACCCTACTTCAATCTCTCTTAAATTACGATCATTGATATCAAGACAACGAGTATGAACAATTTTATTTTCGTCAATGTGTAATTCATTTCCTTGATAAATATGATTATCAATTGCTGCTGATAGAAGATTATTCGCACTCGTTATCGCATGCATATCTCCTGTAAAATGAAGATTAATCTCATCCATCGGATATACTTGGGCATAACCTCCCCCTGTAGCTCCTCCTTTAATACCAAAAACTGGTCCTAGAGAAGGTTCTCTTAGGGTTGCTAAACTATGATACCCTAACTTACAAAGAGCATCATGTAAGCCGATTACCATCGTTGTTTTTCCTTCTCCCATCGGTGTTGGAGAAGTACTCGTCACTAAAATTAATTTCCCCTCTTCTTTTTCTTGCAACTGATCATAAAGCGATAAATCAATTTTCCCTTTCCATTTTCCATAGGGTTCAAAGTAAGGTTCTATACCTAATTTTTGAGCTAATGTGGAAATAGGAATTCCTTGATATGCTTCTGTAATTTCAATATCTGTTTTCATCGTATCACCTACTCATCTTTAAAACAGATTCAATTTGATTTAAAAATTGTAAACGAACATCAGAACTGCGTTTTTTACTATGTGGTGTCTTTTTATTTTGTCTTCTCATTTTACTATACATATGTCTTTGAAATAACAATTGGTCCATGTTATCTTTTGTATAAAATATTCCATTGGGATGTAAGGTGGTACATTGCTTTGCTAGAGCAATGGTAGCAACTCCATAGTCTCCTGTAATGACAAAGTCATGATTTTCAATATGATTTAAAAGATACATATCCGCACTTTGAAAACCAGTACTAACTATTTTTACTTCTTCTGTATTTTGAAATTCATGAGAATCATCACAGACAATACATACCGGTGTTTGATAATAATGACATAAATCTAAAATATCAGAAATATCAGGACAAGCATCCCCATCAATCCATACTTTCATGATGATCACCTAGTGAAAAAATCTTCATTTTTGTTACAACTAACAAATAGAAAAGAGAAATACTATATCCTGCTAATACATCGGTTAGATAATGAACACCTAAATAGATACGGGAAAGACCTACTGATACAATAATAAAAACTAGGAAAGCAATCAGACTATATCTTAACCATTTCTGTTGAATATAATGGTGTACAACATATATTAAATATCCATAAGCTACCATCGTTACCATCGCATGTCCTGATGGGAAACTAAAACCTACTTCATCAATTAAACGAATCATCTCAGGACGAGGTCTTGCGAAAATATTTTTTAAAATCATATTAAAAATAACAGAGATAGTGACATGAATTGGTAAAATATAAGCAAATCGATACTTGTGAAATACAATCAGTGTAATCACTAATAATATTAGTAAAATCTGAATATATCCAAAATCAGTAATAAAACGAAAAAAAGCAGTAAAAACAGGATTATGAAGTTGGAACACCCATTTTGAGAAAGTTGTATCAATTGGTGTTGTTAACTTCAGTGCTACGAAAAGAGTCAATAATAAAAACAATCCAATGGAACCAAACAACAATGTTTTTTTCATTCTTTGACTCATAATTACACCTGCTTTTCTATGCTTCGTTTTTTACATAATATTTTAAAATTTCACGATTTTGTATTTTCTTCTTAATTGGTGTTGGATAAAAATCATCCATTTGAAAATATTTCTTTAATGTTTCTTCATTACTACTGGTTGAATAGAGACTAATCATAGTCGCTGTACCATCTAGTTCTAGTTCATTTTTCTTACTTTCTAAATGAAAATCAATATGATTATGATTGCAATTCATAAAAGTTAAGATACCATCATAAGCATCATAATGTTCCCAACTTCCATTTCTAGATATTGCTGCCGAAACTTTTACTTCTTGATTAAATGTTTTATTTTCTAAATCTTTGATTGTTTTAATTTGATTGGTATCGACTAGTACCGAAAATGTTCCTGAAACAATTTCTCCATCTAATTCTCTAGGATAGAAAGAAATATCCATCATAATAGAGATAATACTTTCATTTTCATATACTCTTTGTCTGAAATTCATATCTATATATTGTACTTGAAAGGTATTCTTTTTTACTTGTAACATATACTGCCTCTTTTCTATAAATGTTCTACTAATGTTTCCATGTGATTCTTTTTTGCGAAATATACTTGATAGTAATAATATATCGCAAACATGATACTGGCAAGTGCTGCCACTAACATATCACCCATGGAATCATCGACACCAGTTGTTAAGACATGTTGTGTATCTCCTCCTGTTATCATGTCCATAAAATACTCTAAAAATTCCCAACATCCAGCAATTCCAATACTAAATATAATAATAAAGATTGGAACAAACCATTTGCTCTTTACTGTTACCCTACCATATTTAATCAACATTAAAGCGACGATAGAAGTTAAAAAGCCTGAGATAAAATGAGTTACTTTATCAAACCACATCGTTTCTGGAATGTTATATAAGTTTAAAACACTTCCTAAAATCACACAAGCAAATGTAAATAAATAATAGACAAATTTTAATGGTTCTGACATTTCATAATGTAAGATTTTTTTAATCAACCATGGTCCTAGTAAAACTGGAATCACAGCTGCAGCAATCTCTAAACGATTATAAACACCACGACTTAATCGATCATAGACATACCAAGCATCTATGACAACGAATAAAAAAATTAAAATTCGATTCAAATATTTCATAATAATCCCTTCTTTTTCCATGTTAGTATAACACAAATTCTATATCCAAACAATTATTTGCGCTGTTTCTTACGTCTTTTTTTACGGCGTTTTTTTCTTGTGATTTTCAAAATAACAACAAGTAAAATACATCCGCCAACCATCCAATACCAGTTCATTGTAAGAAAAGCGATACCATCAAAAGAAATATCTTGTGAAAAATAAACCGGTACTGTACCTAATGTTTCACCTTGATAAGAATATGTAACCGTACCTGCTTTACTACCTTTTTTAGTTCCATAAGTTGCTTCTTCTATACCTTGATAAGAGATTTTTAATTGGTCTTTTTGAAAATCATTTGGTAAATAATATGAGATAGCTTCATGTGGTATCACTGCAACTTGATCTTTATCGGCATATTTCTTTGTCTTTACGGTATAGACAGGTGTATCTTTTTGAACAACGGTTTGATATCCGTAATTGGTACCAAAGTAATTATAAATACGCATACTATTGATAACTGCCCCTGCTCTACTACCATCGGTGGGAGCATGTAATGTAACTAATAAGTAATTGACATCATCATAAGTTGCGATACTTGCTAAACAGTATCCAGCATCATTGGTAAATCCTGTTTTTCCCCCTAAAATGGGATCAACAGAAACACCATACGTGTTTGCCGTTTTTAAAAAAGATGGAATCCAAGTATGTTTGCCATTGCTTGTTGTATATTCATCCGTTGTAAATAATTCATAAAACGTTTTATTTTTAAGTGCTTCCTTTAAAAGTAATGCCATATCAGAAGCTGTGGAATAATGATTCTCATCTGGTAGTCCTGTCGCATTTTCAAAATGAGTTTGTTTCATACCAAGTTCTTCCGCTTTTTCATTCATCCTAGCAACAAAGTTTTCTTGATTACCGTATAGAAGAATGGCTAAGGCTTGGGTTGCATCTCCTCCTGAAGGAAATAAAGAGCCATATAGTAAATCACGATATGTCACAGTCTCTCCAACATAAAAACCAGCAACCGAAGCATTTGACTCAGCAAGTCCTTGAAACATCTCATCTGTTAGAGTCACTGTTTGATCTAAATCCGTGATTTTTTCTAAAGCGACATACGTTGTCATAACTTTCGTAAGACTAGCTGGTGCTAATTGTTCTTCACTATTTTTCTCATAGATGACTTTATCTTCATTTAACTGATAAAGAATAACTGCTTCCGATGAAACTTCAGGTATTTCACTAGCAATTACCATAGCCGGAAAAAAACAGAAAATTGTAAAAAAGATCCATATATACTTTCTCATAAGTTCCTACTTTCTACCTTTTTATCATATCAAAAAACAATGGTTTTTACAACGGAAAAAGGATAGAAAAGACTATCCTTTGTTTTCTTCCTTTAAATATTTTTTATCGCGTTCTAAACGGATCATAACATTTTCTGCCGATTCAAAATCCATTTGTTTTACATAATATTCATACAAGATTTTATCGATGTCATAAAGATGAGAATCATATTTTCCTAATAAATGTTGAAAGATAGAAGCTCTATCTAATCCCTCATAAAAATCCGATTCTGGTGCTTTACTATCACGATAGTAATTACATAACTCTTTACTATAATCAAGACAGTTTGCATAATCTTCCATTCCATCCGCAATGGAAATCATTCCTAGAATAATTGCTTCTGTCTTAGATGGCTGTACCGATAAATACTGTTTTAATATATCTATAATATGATAAGCTTTTTCTTTTTCATTTAAATGAGCAAGTGCTTCTCCATATTGTGTTAATTGATCTATGATGGTTGTAACCGAATTTGGTACATGTTCTAATAAAATAAAGCACAATTCTTTACTAAGTGGACATTGTCTTTTATAATCTTTTTGTTCAGAGAGAAAATCGACAAGTTTAATAAAATATGTCAAATATTTTTCACTTGCTTTTCCATCGATATAAGAAGCATCTTCTAATAAATCTTGAAACAAATTCATCGCTTTATCTTTTTGATCTAATAAATAAGTATGTTTTGCTAATAAATAGAGATCTTCTAAAGATTCCTCATTCCCCTTACCAAAAGCCTTTTGATGTTGTTCATACATCGTTTGCAACAATTGAATCGTTTCTGCTGATGGTTTTGTGTACTTTGCTTTTAATCTAAAAGCTTGAACGCCAAATTCTGGATCAACAGAATGAGCAATTACTTTATCTAATACATGAATCGCTTTCTCTACTTCCCCCTTTTTCAAATAAAGTTCACCTAGTAACACCATCGCTTCTTGTTTTTGTCTATCGTATCCATCGACTGTATCATATATTTCTATAGAAGCAGTGGTAAGTTCTATTGCTTTTTCTAAATCCGCACCCCCTATAAACTTCGCATATAAGATACTAGCCTCTGCACATTCCATTGGTCGATGATTCCTATGGTAAAGTTGAATTAATTCCTTCATATAAATCTCTTTTTTTAGGGGTTCTTGTGCGTAAATATCCATCAAACGATAAAGAACAGGAGCAAGTATATCAGGATGATTGAAATATTCCTTTTTATAAGTTTGATAAAAGGTATCAATGATTTCATCTCTATATGTTTCTTGATAAGCAATTGGAACAAGATTTAAGACGATATCTTCATATATTTTAAAACCATCTTTTCCCTCTTTTTTTACCTTCTCCAATAATTCTGTTGTCAGAGGATTCGAAATATCAAAGAGTTCATCATCTGTCGCAATTTTTACAATCTGATAAAAACTTGCCAAATCATGTTGATATTTTTTGGCCAGTTCTTCTACGTAAGAAATTTCTTCTTTCGTCATTTCACTCGCATGATAAAGTTTTAATACAAATAGTTGGTCATCTAATTGTTCTGGCATTCCTTCTTTGATAATTGCCTGTAGTTTTTCTTCTGCATATGCTTTTACTTTTTCCGGTTCTATTTCTTTTAAAATATCAATTTTTAATATAATCATTGTAATATGATATAAACTACTATCCGATATTTCTTCATATATTTTTTCCGCATCATTGATATAATCAAGTGCTAGATGGATGGTAGAAGAATTATGGCAAAACAAACTTGCCATATTTAAATCAAATTGAAATCTTGTTGGCAAAGATAACTTTGTTCTCTGACTTTGAATTTTTTCAGAATAAGTAATTGCGAATTCCAATATTTTTCCCTGTATACCGCGTAATTCCGATAATGGAATCATCATCGAGATGGAACCAAGTATTTGTAGTTTCTTTATAATCGTAATATCTTTATCATATAAAATAATTTGAAAACATTCACTACAACGATCTAAATCATGAATCAAATAATAGTAAAAACCTAGCCAATAATATTTCGTTTCCGAATCGAGCGTAGATGTTTCTAAACGATCGATAATTTCTCGTGCTATCATAGGGTTGACATGAACTTGTTGATAAAGATCACGAAGTGATTGAATCACATCTAATATTATATCACTCATTTCTTTATCTTTGATCATTTCCCATACTTCTTCTAATTGTTCTAATTCTTGATTACGATCTCTTAAAATATGTGCATGCATAAATTTAAGAAGATAACCATTTTCAACATTACCAAAAGATTCTGCCCACTGATCATAAATCGTCTGAATTAAGGTGTAATCTTTTTCATAAAGACAAGCATGGTCTAAGATATCGTGAATTTTTTTCCAATGGTTTAATACTTCCTCGGCATTGTCCATCGTAATATAATCGAGACTAACTTGTAAAAAACCATCAAGGTAATAAGAGTAATTAGGATGTACTGTCGAATGATTTACTAAGAAATCATAGTAATAATGATATAAAACATCTATACTCTTTTTTCTTATGACTTCAGGGCAGTTCGCGTTAAAAACATCATTGACGGTTTTATGAATATAAGACCATGTTTCTAAGTTACAAACAAAAGATAGCTTTTTTATTTTCTCATATAAAACATAAGAAAAGTCAGGTAGTATTTTAGGACCTACTTCGTGAATCATGTCATCATTCCATAAAGGAATTTGACTGAGTAAATATACCATTTCACTACTTTGATGATCCATATAACGAATATATCGTTCAATTAAAGCATCTGGATTCTTGCCGAATTCATCTATCGTAATAGAACGACCTTGACTACTTAAAATCTCATAGGTACTAACACAGATATCTAAGTAAATAGGTGTTCCATGTGTTAATTCATAAATTTCTTTACGGAGTGTTTCATCAGATATGCCTGCTTCGCTTAAAAAAGAACTGGCATCTTTCCACGATAAATCTCCTAAGATATGTTGATCCAATGTATCTTCCCAATCTGTATCGCTTTCTCCCCATTTAATTTTTTCACGTCCAGCAATGACCCAAAGAATTCCCGGGACATTTAAAATTGGGCCACGATCTCCACGCAACCATAAATCTTTAGAAATACTATATCCAGTATCCTGTACTTCATTGACCAGTTTCTCATAAGTATCTAAAAAGATGACAAGTGGTTGATTTAGTTTCTTCACATTTTCTTCTAAGTCTAAAGAGAAATAATATGGTAAATCCTGATAAATATCTTCGGCACTATCTTGTTCAATTTGGGAAAGTTCTTTTTTATAGTTACTAGTTAAATTTTTTAATACCGCAATCCCACTATCTGCTAGTTTCACAAGTTTAGAAGCCATTCCAATCAAAGGAATATCTTCAATACTATCCATGATAAAGCTAAGCGTTCTACTCTGTTCTACATAAGACTGTACTTCTTTTTTTTCTACTGTATCCCCTATTTTATTAGAATAAGCGTAAAGTGCAAGATCAAATAATGGAAATGAAAACTTATAATCTTTTTCCAATTTTGTTTTCATAAATTGCAAGGATGTTTTCATATCTTGACTTGTTTCAAAGTCATAGTGCAAATAATATGGGTTTTTCTCTTTTTCTTTTAATTCTTCCTGTAATTTTCTTAAAAGTGTACTTTTCCCAATTCCCCCAACACCATAATAAGTAATTACATAGATATCATCAACATCTGGTAATTGTTGTTTTAATGCGTCATATTTATCAAAAAATACTTTTCTAGGTTGTTCACGATCTGTAAATTTACGAGTAGCACGTACTATCTCTTCTTTTCTCATAATTTTTTTAGCCATCTTGATTCCTCACTTTTCTTTATTATAACATAATTACAAAAAAACACTTTATATAAAGTGTCTTATTTTAAATAGTAATGACGAATTGGTGTTAAATCATCATTTAATTCATAACAAATAGGATTTCCTGTTTCAATTTCTAAATTCATCACTTCTTCATCACTCATGTTATCTAAATACTTCATGAGTCCTCTTAAACTATTACCATGAGCGACAATGATAACTTGTTTTCCTTGTTCCAATTCTTGTTTGATATCTGTATTCCAATAAGTAATAACACGATGAATGGTATCGATTAAATTTTCAGTTGTCGGTAATTCTTCTTCTGTTAAATCTTTATATTTTGGATCATGTCCTGGATAACGTTCATCTTCTTTTGTTAAAGCAGGTGGTCTTACATCTGCACTACGTCTCCATAACTTTACTTGTTCTTCGCCATATTTCTTTTTTGTATCATCTTTATTGAGTCCTTGTAAAGCACCATAGTGTCTTTCATTTAATCGCCAACTATGACGAATTTCAATATCACTTAAATCCATTTCTTTTAAAATATAATCTAAAGTATCTTCGGCTCTTTTTAAAACAGAAGTGAACGCTAAATCAAATGTAAATCCTTTTTCTTTTAACACCATTCCTGCTTCTTGTGCTTCTTTTACACCTTGATCTGATAATGGAACATCTGTCCATCCAGTAAAGCGATTTTCTAAATTCCAAATACTTTGTCCATGTCTTACTAATACTAATTTTATCATTTTATTCCCTCTTTCTATGCGATATGTTTTAAACGAAGTGCATTTAAAATCACAGTCAAACTACTAAATGTCATGGCAATTCCTGCTAACATAGGATTCATGGTAATACCGAGTGGTTTTAGAAAACCAATGGCAATTGGAATCATAAGACTGTTATAGAAAAATGCCCAAAATAAATTTTGTTTGATATTACGATATGTGTTTTTACTGATTTTTAAGAGTGTTACAAGTCCTTGTAGATCATCTTTCATTAAAATGACATCGGCAGAATTCATGGCAATATCTGTACCGCTATGAATACTAACACCAATCGTTGCTTCACTTAAAGATGGTGCATCGTTAATGCCGTCTCCTACCATCATCACTTTTTCGTTCTTTTCTTTCCAAGTGCGAATCATTTCTGTTTTCTCTTTTGGCATGACACCAGCAATCACATGCGTAATTCTAAGTTCCTTGGCAATCACAGAAGCAGTCACTTTATCATCTCCTGTTAACATGACAATTTCTTTCCCATATTTCTGTAGTGTCTGAATGGTATCTTTCGCATCCTCACGTACAATATCTGATACACCAAATAAAGCTACGACTTCATGATTGATAAATATATATACTAAACTATTTCCTTCCTTCGTCCATGCTTCTTTTTCTTGTTTGTATTTTTCTTCTATTTTTAATTTAGAAAATAGTTTTTGATTTCCAACATAAATTTCCTTGCCATCGATGACACCAGATAATCCAATTCCCGCGATATTTTGAAAGCTTTCTACTACTTTTTTCTTTAACTTTTTCTGTTCTAGCTCTAAAAGAAAGGCATTACGAATCGGATGAGTGGATTTTTCTTCTAAGCTTCCCACCATGGAAAGCAATTCTTGTTCATCCATATCCGTAACCATATGAGAAATACGTAAGTTTCCATAGGTTAATGTTCCTGTTTTATCAAAGACAATCTTATCTACTTTATGTACATTTTCTAATGTTTCACTAGTCTTAATTAAAATACCTTGTTTGGCACTCGTCCCCATACTAACAACAATTGCTAGTGGAGTTGCAAGTCCTAAGGCACATGGACAAGCAACGACTAAAACGGTTACAAAAGATATCACTGCTTCTGACATTGGAAAACCAAGTAATAAATAACTTAGTAGTGTTAGAATCGCAATTCCCATCATTGCTGGTACAAAATAACCACTGATGGTATCGGCAATGCGAGCAATTGGGGCTTTGGTATTCGTTGCTTCCATGACTAAGTTAACAATTTCTGATATCGTCGAATCTTTGCCAATGCGCTTTGCTTCATATTCTAAGTATCCATCATAGTTCATACTTCCAGCCACAACAGAACTTCCTTTTTCTTTTGTAACTGGTTTAGATTCTCCTGTCACAAAGGACTCATCAACATGCGACTTACCACTTGTGACAATTCCATCTACCGCCAGTTTCATTCCCGGTTTCACGATTAAGATATCGCCTACTTTTACTTCATCAATCGTTACTTCTCTTTCTCCATGTTCCGTTAAGAGTAGTGCACTCTCAGGTGTAATTTGGACTAATTCCTGAATGGCTTCTTTGGTTTTTGCTTTACTTCTCTCATCTAATAAACGTCCCATTTTGACAAAGAAGATGACGATGGCAGATGATTCAAAATAAAGATGATGAACCGCACTCGTATTCCCTAAAAACACTTGTAATAAGCTGTAACAGCTATATAGAAAACTACTAAAGACACCGATGGTTACAAGGGTATCCATATTTGGTGTTTTATGGATGAGATTTTTGATACCACTTTTGAATAGATCTCTTCCATAAAATAGAAATGGAATAGTAAGTATCAATAAAGTCATTCCATATGTTTTAGGATAGGAATTCATATTCAAATATGTTAGGGTTGGAAGTCCAATCATATGGGCCATAGAAATATATAAAAGAATGAGTGCTAGAATTAAGAAGATATAAAATGATTTCGGAATCCCCTGTTCCTTTTCTTCTTTTTTTGGATCATAAACTCCTAAGCTTTCAAATCCAGAGTCTTTTATCATCTGTTCGATATCAGAAATGGATAGTGTATCATCGTATACAATCTTAGCTTGGGCGAGTACTAAATTCACAGTCGCACTCTCTATTTTATCTTGTTTATTTAAATATTTTTCTAAACCATTAGAACAAGCACTACAACTCATTCCCCCGATTTTCAAAATCACTTGTTTCATAATCTCACCTAGTATTAGTATATCAAAAAAAAGAAAGAATTTAAAACTCTTTCTTTGTCTATCGTACTTTTAAATGTTTTTATATCAATGTGATATCAAATACATAAAAAATCTCTATGAATTATCATAGAGATTTGACGACTTATGGCTTCGAAAGTTTCATAAGTACCAATCAATATAAATATTATCACCAACCTACGCCATGGTCAATACCTTTATCAATATATATCTACTATATATTTGATAATTTATCTTTTATAAACACATCTAAATAATCAGAAGCTTTAGTAACTCATTGATCATCACAATGTTCTTCAAAGTAATAATGGCCTGTGTTATATTAAAAAAGTTTGTGATATAATACATATATGATTGGAGGTTTCAAATGGAAGTAAAATACCCACCATATACAATAACCGATAAAATGTTAAATTATGTGTCAGATATAATGAAAAAAATTGGAGAAGCAAATTATTTTGAAAGTCTAAATAGATACCCAGAATTGAGAAGAAAATCAAGAATAAAGTCAATACATTCATCTTTAGCAATAGAAAATAACCAATTATCATTATTTCAAGTTGAAGATGTAATTAATGGAAAACCTGTAATTGGAGAACAAAAAGATATTCAAGAAGTGAAAAATGCTTATAATGCTTATGAGCAAATTGATAAAGTAAATCCATATTCTGTAGAAGATTTAAAGAAAATACACGGAACTCTAACTTTTTTAATTGAAAAAGATGCAGGTAAATTTAGAAATCATGGCGAAGGTGTTTATGATGGAGATATATGTATTTTTACATGCCCACCACATAGATTAGTACCTAGTTTAATGGATAACCTATTTCATTGGATGAATGAGGTTAAAGATGAAATAAATCCTTTAATTTTATCTTCTATATTCCATTATGAATTTGTATTTATACACCCATTTCACGATGGAAATGGAAGAACAGCCAGATTATGGCAAACTGCAATTCTTTCACATTGGGAAAAAGCATTTGCTTATTTGCCTATTGAAAGTATGATAAAGAAAAATCAAGAAAAATATTATACTGCTATTCAAAATTGCAATAATGCTGGGAACTCAACAGAATTTATAGAGTTTATGCTAAAAATGATAAACGATACAATAGACGAAATGAATAATTCAAAAGAAATGAAAGACAAATCTATGTTATTGCTTTCTGAAAACGAACAAAAAGTATTAGAATGCATTAAGAAAAACGTTATAATTGGAGCCAAAGATATTATTGAACAAACAGAACTATCTGACAGTACAGTCAGAAGAATTTTAAGAAAATTTCTTCAAGATAAGAAAATTGAAACTACTGACAATAATGAAAAATCGCCCAATAAAAAATATAAATTGACAGAGTAATGACAGAGATATGACAGAGCTAAAAAAATTTAACCTTCTTTCTTCAAATGAGCCTTCTGAATCAGATTGGATTGCAAAGAACTCATAAAAGCAATAAGAAATTGATTACCTCATTCAATTTTATACGTAATTCCAAGCAAAGTCTGATGTGTGATATAATGTGTATGAAAAAAAGTTATTTTGGAGGCGGATATGTGCTTAGAAGAATTAAAAAAGGAATATGAAAAGATGCAACAAGTTTATGGAAATCAATCATTAAAATCAATTAACTTTGGTGGATGTGATAAAAATCCAGACATTTGCTTCGTTTTTATGAACCCAACATCAAAAAATATTGCTTCAAATCCGTCTTGGAATGGTATTAGAGCCCCATGGATTGGAACAAAAAACATTTGGGACTTATTTGTTGTAACGAATCTATTTGATATTGACATATATCATGTAATTAAGAATAAAAAAGCAAGTGAATGGGATGAAGAATTTGCTGAAAAAGTATATAACGAAGTGAAAAAAAATAAAATCTTTATCACGAATTTAGGTAAATGTACACAACTTGATGCTAGGCCTATTCAAAACGAAGTATATAAACAATACTTAAGTTTGTTAGAGAAAGAGATAGAAATAGTAAATCCTAAAGTAATCATTTTATTTGAAAACCAAGTTAGTACAGTTTTTCTTAACGAAAAAATATCAGTTTCACAGTGTCGGAAAAAAGAATTCATAAAAAAATCAATGGAAAAGAATATAAATGTTATTCTATATTTTATCCAATTGGTAATGGGAGATTTAACATTGATAAATCTATAGAAGATATTTTATGGGTGAAAGAGAATATTCTAAAATAAGAATTCAGATTCAACACTGAACTTATGTATTTTCTCTTCCACTCTTTTTTTATGTCTTTTTTTCTAACAGAAAAAGAAAGAATTTGAAATCTTCCTTTGTCTATCGTACTTTTGGATGCTTTTTATATTAATGTGATATCAAAATAAAAAAAATTGACTCAGGGCTTCGAAAGTTTCCTGGGTACCAATCAGTATGAATAGAATCAAAAGCGTTATTCTATTACGCATTTCTTGATTTTTTTCATTTTTGCGTAATAGAAATATGCTCTTTTTATTGACTCAACCAGTTTGCAATATCAACAATATGAACTCCTTCATATTGGTAATTATCGTGTTTTGTACGAGCGATAACCATAATTTAAACTGAGGCTATATTATAACAAATATGGCTAAGATTGCATTTTACATTAATTTATTTCTACCTTTTTAATTTCTTAATTTTTCCCAATGTTTCTTCAGCAATTGTATCAATATCAGTATGGTTGTTTTCAACAAGTATTGTTGTATCAACAGGTAATAAGTGTTGAAATTCATCTAAAAACTTTTGCCTAGTTGAATCATTATCCAAAATTTTATCTAAAACACTTTTCCCACGAAGTGTAATACGTTTTTGTCTAAGATTTTCATCGGAAAAAACAAATAATGTAACATCTGGTATAAGTAGGTGATTTCCATAAATATTATAATCTAAACTCACATCAACTCCTGCAACACGATTAGATACAACTGTGTCAATCAAATAACGAACACAATAAATATTATTATTTTTATAATCTAAATTATTTTTTATATAGTCTGACATGTATACAGTTGAAGATAAATAGTATAAAAAATGTGCAGTAATTGAATCTTTTCTAATAACAGTGTCTACAATCTCCCTATTATAATACTCTGGACTTGGAGTTTTTAACAAGATAGATTCTTCATCCAATTCATGTATTTTTTTGGCAATAGTGGACGTACCAGATCCATCTAAACCCGTTATTACAATAAACATATTATTCCCCCATCTCATTATTTATTAGTTCATATGCCTTTTTAACATCGAATTCATCTGTTATAAGAATATTTAGTTGTTTAATTTCGTTCAGCATATGTTTTTTTTCATTTATTATTTTTTCTTCACTTTCTTCTGAAAAATCTCTTTCATTTTCATATTCCAATAAAAGCCCTAAGTTTTCTACATTTTGAAATGCAAGTTCCATTTTATGATTTGATAGTACAATGACATCATAAGAGACTTTTACAAGAACCTGGAAATTCAATGCATTAAATAACTTTTTTGCCGATTCTAAATCACCACAATCAACATTTATTTTTTCTTCTGTCATAACAATATCATTTTGATAAATCTTATGTTTATAAGTAATTTTTTTCATTATTTTTCCATTTGCATTTAAATATCTTAATAATACACATGTTGATAAAATTTGTAAAATATTTTCCTTTTTTATTTGGTCCTTCTGCATTGTTAAATATTCATCCTCTACTCTGCTTTTTCGAATGATTTGAAAACCTTGATTTTGTAATTTTTGAATGACAGTATCTAATGGTTCCATTACTCTAGTAGTTATTTCTATTTGTTTCATTAATATTTCTCCTCTCTTCTTCAATTAATTGTTTTCTTGCTTTCATTAATAATCTGCCAAAGTTATTTTCTCCACTTCCGTCAATATCACATCCCCAATAACTTTCTTTTGTAGTTCCTTCAATAATTTCTGTATTATCTGTTTTTATTAATTTCATCTTTATATTTTCATTCTGTTTAAACTTTAAATATATTCCTTCATACATTATTTTATTTCTTATATCATCCCAATTTTGTTTAATTTTATAATTGCGATTTCTTCCAATTTGAGAAGCTTCTTTTGGGGTGGAAGCATTTAAGATTTTTCTTTGTATATCTTCATCACTAAATTTTTGTGCCTGATAATAATGCTCTAATGTTGGCCAATAAATTCCGTGATATTTAAACCCATATTTAGAGTAGCTAGCTAAATACCCTAATGGTCCTTTTTCTTTATAAAAATACATTTTGTTAGCAGGTACTTGACCAGGAATTAAATAACTATCATTCAAATCACTAAATTTATTTTTTTCATCCAATTTTTTTAATGAGAACACTTTTTGGAATTTTACTTGTCCTTCTTCTGTTGCAGTATTTCTCAACTCTAATTTTTCGATCACAATATGATCATTATACCCACAACTCAATCGCCACGCATAATCCTCCTTTGTCATTTTGCTGTTTATTTTCCCGTAATTTTTCTCATGAACTGGTGTCAATGGCTCATTTTCATAATTTGTCAACCCAGCAAATTCTCCTAAAGCTCTCCCTAAATTACAAATAATTCCTGTATCTATAGTAAAATTTTCATCAAAGAATTCATTCGCACTATATCCAGCCATTCTCAAAGCTCTAGCATATCCCTTAATCATTGGAATAACTTCTTCCATGATATAAATGCTTTTTTCTCGTTTTCCATTTAACATATAACAATTGGCATTATTTTGACAAATATTTATTACTTCATTAACATCTTTCCAGGTAAATTTTGATTTTTCTTTCTTAATGCATAATAATGCATTAAGGAAGAAACGTTCTGTTATTATATATCCAGATTTTTTTCTTAAGCTAGTAACAGGATAAATATTTAAACCATCATTGCCATTTTCTGTTAAATGAGGGTTTATAGAATAGTATATGCCCTCTCTGTTTTCTAGCATATATATAACACATGTCCTTTTGTGATTGATTTTTTCAAAATCTATTTCATTTAAGTAATTTTCTAAAACCTTTTGATTCTTAATTGGAGTACATAAATTAAATTCATAAAATACTTCACCATCTGTTGTCAAAGAAATACTTGTTATATCTGGGTTTTTAATATAACATTTATCCATCTTAAGATCAACTTTTTTAGATATAAATAAATAATTATGAGTAGCAATTATTTTATGATTTTTAAATTCGAAATCAAACACTGTTGACAAGCATACTAATGGCTTATACCTAATTTCAACGCAAAATTTACGATTACCAGCCCCTGCAAAATCATAATATGGTTTATATATTTTTAATATATTTGCCATATCATTAATATACTCTACTCGATGAAATTTTCTGCCATCCAAACTATTCCATCCTATAGCATATGGAGTAAATGAAATGCGCACACCTCCTAAATAATGCAAGTATTCTAATGTATTAATTTTACGATGAACTTCATTTAACTTACTATTATGTCTACTATACCCTACTGTTGAAATTCGAGTCACAACTCCAAGTTCTTGATAAGCCAATTTAATAAAAGTATCAAGATAATAATAATTTCCAACATCGTTATCCAAATAGGAAAAAATAACTCCATTCCGATGATTTGCACGATCCCAACAAATATATGGTTTTCTATTTCTGAAATTTAAAGTAGCTACTTTAATCGCAGAAATAACATTTCTTTGACGTTTCTCAGTCCAATATGACATACAGCAATTTGCATCTTTACTACAAATTTTGCATGCATTTAGACATCCGATCTGTGGTTGCAAATGTCGAATTTTTGAAAAAAAATCTTCTGGTAAGTGTGATAATAATTGATAAATTCTTTTTCGTTCTATAAAATCATCTGTTGAGATATTAGTTTCATCAGATAACAAAAACTTCTTTTTATCCACTTTCCTCATCTCCTTGTAAAAAATTAATAAACTTTTGTGAACTAACTGATTGAAATTTTGGAATATATGATACATTCAATGTACAACTCGGAAAACCATCATCCTCTATAATAACTAAATAATCTTGTTCTTTTTTTGGGATGAATTCTTTCACAAAATATCCAACACCCATTTTTCTAAGAACTAAATCAAGTATCATTTCTGATGTCCACACTTCAAATTTAGGGTTCATTTTTTTGTGTACATTTGTAAAAATTTCATTTAGACTCTTCCAAATTGGAGCCCCCATATTGGGTACGATCAACTTATTATCTGAAACTTCTACTAAAAATTCTTCCAGATTATTATATTTTATAAAAAAGTCCTTATGAAATATAAAACAATAATGTAAATATAATAATTTTTGACTTCTGAGAGTTAATTCCTCTTTTGTTGTTGTCAATTTTCTTGATTCTATTACTAAATCCAAATGGTGTGTTTCTAGCATTTTACTCAATTCTGAAACTGATTTACAAATGATTTCAAATTTAATATTGGGATACAATTTATTAAATTTTTGCATTTTATGATCTAGATAAAATACTCCAATATGACTTGGCACACCTATTTTTATAGTACCAACTCCAAGTATAGACATTTTTTTGATTTTTTCTTCTCCGAATCTAATAACCTGAAATGCTTCTAATAAATACTGATAAAGTTCATCTGCTTCTGCTGTTGGAATGACTCCATTATGAACTCTATAAAATAACTTTACATTCAAAGCTGATTCAAGTTCTTTAATTGCATAACTTATCGATGGCTGTGTTGTAAACAACTCATGTGCCGATTTAGAGAAATTTTGATTTTTATACACGATCATAAAAATATAATACTTGTTCATCATATTATCACCTGTTTTCTCAATAAAAGTATAACATAAATAATGACATTATAAAATTAAATAATTCTTATATGTTTTATAAACTTTTTTTATATTTAGTTTTATAAACATTTATATCTTTAATTAATTCATATACATATGAAAAAAAGCTAATTATA
>USRP01000006.1 GCA_900557185.1 uncultured Mycoplasmatota bacterium | reverse complement strand
TTAATTTTTTTCATTTATTTGAAAAATATGGTTGACTTTTAATAGTTAGTCACCTATTCCTATTTTATCAAACATTTGTCTTTTTGTAACATTTATTCTATACTAAGTATGGTGATTTTATGAAAGTTTACCATACATTAAAACCGATTTATGATCATCAATCGAAAGTCTTAATTTTAGGAAGTATGCCTTCTATTAAATCAAAAGAAGTGGGATTTTATTATGGGCATCCTAAAAATCGTTTTTGGTCTACACTCGCAACCATATATGAAGAAAAGATCGATGATTGTATAGAAAGTAAAATTCAGTTTTTAAAAAAGCATCATATTGCTCTTTTTGATGTGATTCAAAGTTGTGAGATAGAAGGATCAAGTGATAGTACGATTAAACATGTAATTCCGAATGATCTTACTGAAATTTTAAATCACAGTCAGATTCAAGCTATTTTCACAACTGGTAAAAAAGCTTATCAACTCTATCAAAAATACGTCTATCCCAAGACGAAAATACAAGCGATTTCGCTACCTTCAACTTCTCCTGCTTATTGTAAAAAGGGCGTGGAAGAAATACTGATTAAAGAATATCAGAAGATTAAATTATATACGAATGAATTAGAAAAATAATACCATATTAAAAATGGTGAAAGATATGAAAGAACTTTATTTTGCAGGTGGTTGTTTTTGGACGGTTCAAGAATACTTTCGAAGGATTCAAGGGGTCATAGAAACAGAAGTCGGATATGCTAATGGAAAGACAGAACATCCGACCTATGAAGAAGTTTGTAAAGGAAGTGGCCATGCTGAAGTGGTTAAAGTAACATTTCATCCCTATCAAATTTCTTTAACAAGACTACTGGATTTCTTTTTTGAATTGATTCAACCTACCAAGACAAAGAAAGGACAGTATCGAACAGGTATTTATTATACCAAAACAGATGATTATAAAATCATTTCCTACGCATTAAAAAAATTACAAACCCATTACCATCGAAAAATAAAAATTGAATGTCTTCCATTAGAAAACTATACCAAAGCCGAAAATTATCACCAAGATTATTTAAGAAAACATCCTAATTGTCCATATCAAGTGCCAAATTATAAATTACAGATGATTGAAGCAGAAAATAATCTCAAGAGAAAGCCGATTTCTTTTTATGTTACAAAAGAGAAAAAGACAGAACCACCTTTTGAAAATGCATATTGGGATTACAAAGAAGATGGAATTTATGTTGATATTGATACCAATACTCCACTCTTTTCTTCGAAAGATAAATTTTCTTCGGACTGTGGTTGGCCATGTTTTGCCAAACCAATTGATGAGAATTGTATTCAAAAGAAGTTAGATTTATCTCATTTTATGATTCGTACCGAAGTAATTTCTAAAAACAGTCACAATCATTTAGGACATGTCTTTCAAGATGGTCCAATGGAACTTGGTGGTAAACGTTATTGTGTCAATAGTGTTGCTTTAAAATTTATTCCGAAAGACAAAATGAAAGAAGAAGGTTTCGCATCTTATTTAGAGAAACTATAAAAGCAATCAATGATGATTGCTTTTTTCGTAGTACCAAATACCTAGTTTTCCTTTAGCTGGGATTGGTGTTTCTAAAATTTCAACATCGTCTAATACCCATGCATAACGGCCATATTCATAATGACCACACTCGTATTCAACGGGATTTTCTTTGATTTGTTTTAAAAAGGCTTCATCCATAAAGACACAATCTACTAAATTGGCTTTGGCGATAATTACACCGTACTTAGGAGTTGGATCTGGAAGATATGTCATCAAATGCTGAATACGTTTATCTTTGACATTTACTTTGGCAAGACCAGCATGGATATAAATTTCTCCACGGTATTTTGTTTTCCAACTTCTCGTTTCTATTTTCTTAATACGATGAGCAATGAGAGAAGCAAATGGTTCTTTAATCGTTAGTACTCTCATGTTCGACTGATAGAGTTGCCTCTTTAATCACTTTCATAGAATGATCTAAACGTGCTTGTTCTTCCTCAGTTAAAGGAAACAACACTTGTTTCTTCACACCTTGTTGATTCATAATACTTGGTGTACTAATAAATACATCTTCTTTCTCATGATAAGTAGAAACAGATAAAATCGTATTTTCGTTTCCTAATATCGCATTCGTAATTCGTACCAAACACATACCAATTCCATAATTCGTTACCCCTTTTCTTTGAATCACTTCATAAGCTGCTTGTCTTACCTCATCACAAATTTGATCCATCTCTTCGTCACTCAAATAAGCCGAAATAGAATCTAATCCAACACTAGCATGACTCCAAGGAACAAACTCACTATCCCCATGTTCCCCTAATACATAAGCATGAATATTTTTCGCATTAATCTCTAACTTTTCACTAATTAAAAAACGTAAACGCGATGTATCAAGTGTCGTTCCTGAACCAATCACATGACTTGCTGGTAATCCTGATAAACGATAAGTAAAATAACTCATCGCATCTACAGGATTTGTAGCAACTAAGAAAATACCTTGAAAACCACTTTCCATAATCTGTGGTATCAAACCTTTAAAAATTTGATAATTCTTTTTAATTAAATCCAATCTTGTCTCTCCTGGTTTTTGATTTGCCCCAGCACAGATACATACAATTTTCGCATCTTTACAATCTTCATAAGTACCTGCTTTCATATTGATCTTACTAGGTGCGAAAGGAATTCCATGACTTAAATCCATCGCTTCCCCTTCCACACGTCTCTCATCAATATCAATTAATACCAAATCTGTTACAAACGTCTTTTGATTGATTAGCGCATAGGCATAACTCATCCCAACATTACCGCACCCTACAATCACTACTTTATTTTTCATATCATCACTCTTTTCCATATCTATATTATCATAACCAATTCATAAAATTCAATGCATCCCCTACTTATCTTTCCGTACTTTTATCTCATCATCATCTTTTAATGTTCCAATCAGTAAGGAAGATGTTGGGTTATGTTGTTTTCGATTTTTTTCTACTTGTCTTTCATCATAATTCGCATAACAATACTTACAAAAATGAGAACAAGTATTATATGCTCCAATATCCACCATTTCCACACACTGACATAAATTCCCTTTTCGGGCTTTCCATTTTGGAAATATCTTTCCCGTCATTTGAAACGCCAAGGAGTGAGAAAAACAATCATCTTTGACAAAACCATATTCCACTAAATTCTTTTCTTCAAAACAAGTCTGGACTGTCATCCCATGCTCTTTCGCACTCTCACTAAAAGAAAGGCCAATCTCTCGGTAATCTGCTTCTGTCATTTCTCTAGCTCCAATCACAGTCATATTCTTCCGTACATTTTTATAATCGTCTAAAAAAGACACAATGATTTTAGAAACATACCCATCTAGTAAACTACATAAATGATGAAAAGCTTTCTTATGATAATCAATAGAATATTTCTCACTCACAAAAATTGGATCATAACGCACAACCACTCGCTCTTTTCCTATTTTCTGTGATAACTGTTTGATTGCTTCAATGACATTTCCTTTTGCCGGAACATGTGGTTCTACCTCTTTCTTATAAGGCGTAAGTGTCACATGAAACAAAAATGGTTCCTTGATCTTTTCAATATACTTTAACATAGGAAGCGGATTTTTCGTACAAAACAATATCGCATCCACATCTTCAAAATAAATTCGACTCACCATTTTCGGATAGACTGGATTTCTAACATCGACAAATCCCTCTCGATATCGATTCATAAACCACTCGCTATAAAAGGCTACAATATCGGTTCTTCCACTGACATTTAAAATCATTAATCCACCAATTCTGAATCTTGATATAGTAATACATGAGGAAGAAGATGATGAATGTATTTTAATACCGCATTATCATCATCGATGAATGCCACTTTATCTGGAGCTTGAAATTGTTTTAAAAATTCCGCTTTTATCTCCTTGGAACTAAGTCCAGGATACTGGGGCTTTGCTAAAATAAAACGATGATCTTTTGGAAAAAAAGATGCATATTGATCTAACCAACGCTGTTTTTCTTCTATCTGTTCCTCTTTGGGACTAATCGATAAAATATATAATTCTACTTGTTCTAAATGACTGATTTTCTCTAATACATCAAGATGATGCAGTAATGGTCTTTTTTTATCAAAATCAAATTTTCTTCCAAAATCATAAGCAGCAATCACACCATCCATATCGACAAATAATACGATATGATGCTGCCTTGATAATGTTTCAATGATATTGTAAAAATGCATAAAATCACCTACATTCTAATTTTATTATAACAGAAAAATAGACAGAATGACTGTCTATCTCTTACTAACTTCATGAATTCCATCTTGTTCTAATAAGTACACAGTATCAGCTACTTCTTCAATATATTTCCGATCATGAGAAACACTGATAATACATCCTTGATATTGTTTCAATGCTTTTCGTATCACTGGATTAGAAAGTGGACTAACATTTCTCGTCGGCTCATCTAACAATAATACATCACAATCATCCACCATTAATTTTAATAAACATAGCTTCGCTTTACTACCACCACTTAATTTTGTCATATCGCCAACCATTTCTTCTCGTTTTAAGTTCATATTCCCCATCCACTTTCTTACTATATAAACAGGAATTTGCGGATGATGTTCTAGTAGAAAAGAAATAGGAGTATCAAACCCAGATAATACCTCATCATAATTTTGAGGCATATATCCAACTTTAATATCCGTGCGATCCTTTAGTACTTGGGCAATATATTTCAGTAATGTCGTTTTACCAACACCATTCTTACCAGTAATCACAACGTGTTTAGGTCCTCTTACTTCCAGTTCAAGCGAATGAGATAATACATGATTTTCTACTTTTAATTCTTCTAACGATAATTTTAAAATCACTTTCTCTTTCGGTATATTCACTTCTGGAAAGAAAAAGGAAATAGCTTCTTCTACATCCGGAACTTCCGTCATATTACGATTTTCTAACTTTCTTTCTTGGGCTTTTAAATTCTTCATCTTTTTCTTTAACAATCGACCTCCATGAGGATTACTTCGACTGATTGTCTCTTTTTGGTATTCTACTTTATTCATAATCTGTTGTAACTTTTCTTCCTGCTTTTTTTGTTTTCTTCGTTCTGCATGCGCTACCTGAATAGTTTTTTCCAACATATGCATACGAGATGTAACATAAGTGAGATAATCACATCTAGTAAATGTCGCTTTGGGAATTTCTTTTTTATGAATTCGCTCTAGATGTAGAATACAATTCGCAGTATGTTCTAGAAAAAGTTCATCATGAGATACAAATAAAATAGGACGAGCATCATTGTTTATAAATTGTTCTAACCAAGAAAGTGTTTCTAAATCTAAATCATTGGTTGGTTCATCTAGTAATAATATATCCGGCTCTGTTAATAGAATTCGACATAGCTGTAATTTTACTTTCTCACCACCTGATAAATCTCTTACTTGTAGTGATGAGAAAATATCTAAATTCCAGTCTAATTGCTGACAAATACGATAAAATAAATCCATTTTTTGGTAGTAATCATCCATGTCACAAAATAAATAGTGAAAAACTGACAACTTAAAATCATGTTCCGACATCGTTTGTTTTAAATATCCTAACCGTTTTCCATGAGTATTAATCATCCCTGTTACAGTCGCATAAGTACAAAGACCCATAATTGCTTTTAATAAAGTAGACTTACCGTCCCCTTCTTCTCCGATAATTGCTAACTTATCATGATCGTGTACGATAAAACTCACTTGATCTAAGATGGTCTGTTCATGATTTTCAATCTTTAAATCTTTTATCTCTAACATTTATACACTCCTTCTAGGCATAAATGTTGTCTTATTTATGCCAATTTTTAACCATTTACTCTGCGCATGTTCTCACCTCTTTCTTGTCTAGTATAACATATTCATAGAAAAAAAAGAAGCATTACGCTTCTGGTTCTGTCTCGTCAGCCGGTGTTTCCGTTGGTGTCTCTGTTGGTTCTTCTGTTTCTTCTACCGGTTCTTTTTCTTTAGAAACAGTTAATACTAATACTTCTGTATTTTCTATTTTCTTACCTTTACGAATACTCTGTTTTAATACTGTATTTGGTGTTTCATCTGATTCTTCATAAATAATCTGATAGGTAACACCATTTTCTGTACAGAATTCTAATGCTTCTTCTAATGTTTTTCCTTCGACATCTGGTACTTCTACAGTCGTATCCAATACACCGACAGATAACTCTATCGTCGCATTTTCACTTGCTTTCGCACCACCACGTTTTTTCTGTTTTAAAACAATTCCTACTTCTTCTTCATCCTCCGTAATCACTTCTTTTTTAGAAGCATTTAAACCGGCATCATGTAAACGAATTTCTGCTTCTTCATATGGAAGACCTGTTACATCAGGAACTGTAATATTTTCTGTTTGATAAATATGATATCCTAAAACAGCAACTGCTCCAATACTAACAACACAAAGTAGAAATAAGAAAAACATCATAAATTTTTGAAAGAAACTCATCTTTCCTTTCTCTCGTTTATCTATTTCTTTCGTCTTATTTTTATGTTTCGTTTTTGTTTTACGTTTTGTCTTCTTACTTTTCTTTTGTTTTGTCTTAGTCTTTTCTGATTGTTCTTCTATCTCTTCATAAAGTGGACGCCCACATTTTTTACAATACATAGAATCTTCTGAATTCGCTTCATTACAATAATCACAATATTTCATGAAATCCCTCCTTATGCCATGATTATACTATTTCTTTTTGATTTCATCAAATTGGAAAAAGATGAAACTCAACGACGATATACTTTCGCCTGAATCTCATCTTTTAGTGTTTCTAATATTTGTTTTTGTTCTTCTAAATAATTATGGTACATCGAAAAAAATGCATCTCTTTTTTTCTTACTCGCATATGGTGAGAAAATATGATCACGGATTTCTTTTAAATCACTCGAAAATTTCTCTGTAAATTGATAGATTCCCTGTAGACGATTTCTCACGTCACGCTGATAAGCATCTTGCTTTTCTAAAGAAAAGTGAAATACACCACCATAAGTATATTCTTTTTCAAAAGCACTATCATAGACAATCTTATCTAACTTAGGATCATATTCTGTAATACGCATAAGTTCTTTACAATAATTCCATTCTCCATCCATTGCTAAAACAGACTGCGTAGGATCCATTACCATCCCTAGAAAATAAGTCATACGCATCTTTCCATAGGGTGCTAATTTAGTAAGGGTAATTCCTTTTTCATCATAGATTTCACCTGCTACATAACATTTTCTCGATTCATCGGATGAAAGAGATTCTTCTACAATCCCTTCAAAGAATCCATCCAATGACATAATTAAATCTCCTTCAAATGTAATAGAATGTTCTTTTTCTGATTGATTACATACTGCTTTTAAGTGATAAATTTGATGTGTAAAACTTCTATTATCCATATGTTCCTCTTTTCTAATCTACTGATTTTAATGCTTCAATCATATCTACTTTTCTCAGTTTAAAATGAGTCACATACTGCATAATCACTGCGAAAATAAAGGTAATCAATGATGCATAAATATAACTTGATAATTCAATTTGTTCTAACAATAATGTCTCATCATTTTGTAGTAAATTGACAATATAATGATGGGCAAATGGTGTTAGAAATAAGCCCAGGGCAATCCCAAAAACAACCATAATCAATGTTTCACGATAAATATATCTACGTGTTTCTAAATCCGTATAGCCAAGTACTTTTAAAGTAGAAATCTCACGAATACGTTCACTAATATTAATAGATGTTAAATTATATAGGACAGAGAATGCTAATAAAGAAGCAATTAAAATAAGAACGACAATGACATTTTCTAATCCACTAATACCACCATTGACATCTTCTAATAAATCATCAGAAAATTGTACACTTAATACTTCTCCAGAATCTAATAAATGATTCGCAATCTTCTTTTTACTGTTATCATTCTTAGATACAATCATATTCCCTGACCAATCTTGTTTCATCGTCTTCTCATAAAGAGAACGATTCATATAGATATAATTGGAAACATAATTCTCAATAATATCTCCTACTACAACTTGATATGTATTCCCATCTCCATCTTCTAGGGTAATTTTATCCCCCTTTTCAATACCACAACGTTTCGCAATTTGCGTTGTAACATACACTTTATCATCTTTCAATTTTTTTACTTTTCCATCTTGCTTACTCTTCATTGCAAAATATTCATAGAAATCAGAATTATCTTCTTCTGGCGCAATTACATAAGCATCCATATCATCTGTTGTCGTATGAACTTTAAAATGGGTTTGATTTAATAGTAAAGGATCAATTACTTGATCTTGTAATATGGTATCAAGAGAAGTTGAAATATCTGTTGTATGATTCTTTAAAACAATCATATTCTCATAACGCAAAACATCTGTATATTGTTTTTCTCCTACTCCTTCGATACTATCTTGAATTCCAAACCCTATTAAAATTAAGAACGTACAACCAGCAGTTCCAACAAGTGTCATAAAGACACGCTTTTTATAACGGAAAATATTACGAATTGTAATTTTCCAAGAAAATGATAAATGATTCCATAAAACATAAATCTTTTCTAAGAATATCTTTTTCCCACTCTTTGGTGCTGGAGGACGAAGTAAGTCAGCGGGACTTTGACGAAATACTTTGAGACAAGAATAAATTGTCACAGCCATCATTAATACTTGAACAAATATTAATAAAAACAAGAACAATGGAAAATGAAATGTAGATTGTAACTCTGGCATATTAACTGGAAAACAACGGTAAAATAATGGTGTTAAAACGTAATTTCCAAATAAGAAACCGAGTAATGTTCCAATCACTGTACTAGATAAAATATAACTAATATAGTGATTGATAATACGACGATTAGAAATACCAATCGAAGTCATCGCTCCCATTTCTCCTCTTTCTTCCGTAATCATTCTCGTCATAGTATTAGAAGTCATAAGTAACACAACGATAAAGAAAAAGAAAGGAACAATGTTTGCTAGAATCTGTACTTCATCGTACTGCATCTCTAATATTTTATATGAAATAACACTATCATAACGATCAAAAATGTGCCATTTACTTTCCCCAACTTGATTGATTGCACTTTCTAATGCTTCTATATTTTGTTGATAAACAGGATTAGGCATCATTTGATTGGCCTGTTTTAATTGTTCTAACTGAGTGACCATATCCCCTGTTAATTCATCATAACGACGTTGTTCAGCACGATCAGATACTTTCTCAATCTCTTTTTTTAACGCAGCGATATCGTCTTTATAAGTAGATGAATAAATCATATCATCTTCTGTATTCTTCATTCTTACATAGATTTCTGTATAAGCTTCATATTGAAAGACATTCTTTGGAACAAAGATATAAGAATATAATGTTCCATCTCCAATTTGACTACTACCATAACTTGTACCAGTATAAAGAGGAGAATGAATCGTACCAGTTACTTTAAAACGATGCGTTTTTAAATCACTTTCGTTTGCTGGTTCTGTAATCGTAATAATATCCCCTACTTGATAATAATCCGCATCTGCTAAACATTCATCATCTTTACTTGGTAACTTTCCATCCACCAAATCAAAACGATTCATATCATCTTCTATCGCATGAACCTTAATCGCATGACTACCATCTAAAACTTCTTTGGAATAACTACCAACTACCTCTTCTACTTGGTCTAGTTTTTTTACTTGACTCACATCTTCATCCGTAAGTCCTAACGTACCATTGATTTTCAAATCCATTAATTTTGTATCATCGTAATAATCTTGTTGTACTTCTTTAATATTTGGAGTACAAAGTTGAAGACTGGCAAATATAGCAGTACCAATAAATACAATTACAATTAAAGAAGCATAACGTCCAAACGATTTTTTAATTTTACGTAACGTATTTTTAAAAAGCATGCGATCACCACACAATATCTTTCGCTTTTTTTGGATTTGAATGAATATCAATATGGTCTACTGTTCCATTTTTAATATGAATGACTTTATCAGCAATTTCTGCAATCATCGCATTATGGGTAATTACAACCGTTGTAATTCCCATATTACGACAAGTATTTTCTAACAGTTCAATTACTTTTTGTCCTGTTTTAGAATCTAATGCTCCAGTTGGTTCATCACAAAGTAATATTTTTGGATTTTTTGCAATCGCTCTTGCAATAGCAACACGTTGTTGTTCTCCCCCTGATAATTGAGCAGGAAAATTATTCATTCGTTTTTCTAATCCAACTTGTTTTAATACAACCTTAGGATCCAGTGCATTACTACAAAGTTCACATGCTAATTCGACATTCTCTAAAGCCGTTAAATTAGGAATTAAATTATAAAATTGAAAGACAAATCCAATATCATTACGACGATATAAGACAAGTTCTTTTTTCTTCATCTGATCAATTCTTTTCCCATCTACGACAATACGTCCAGAAGTAGCTCCATCCATTCCTCCTAGCATATTTAATATCGTAGTTTTTCCAGCTCCCGACTGTCCTAAAACAACAACCAGCTCTCCTTTATTAATTTCAAAGGAACATCGATCAACTGCTAAAACACGAACCTCCCCAACATATTCTTTTCTAACATTCTTAAACTCTATAAATGCCATAATTTGCCTCCTAGTATCTCTAATTACATTATAATATAATTCATACCATAAATCAAAAAAAGATTGTCGAAACCATAATTTCACAAAAAGCAATTGACAATTCTTAATTTATCATGTAAAATGAAAGACGTAGCACTGGAGTAGTACTCAAGAGGCTGAAGAGGCGCCCCTGCTAAGGGTGTAGGTCGGGCAACTGGCGCGAGAGTTCAAATCTCTCCTACTCCGCCATAAGAAATTTAAAGACAGATATTGTTCTGTCTTTTTTCTTGTCTAGAAAAAGAAAGCAGATTTTATTCCGCTTTCTTCTCTGTTTTATCTCCAATGCCGTAATGATTACGTACTTTTTTCT
Organism: uncultured Mycoplasmatota bacterium; assembly: GCA_900557185.1. GTDB lineage: Bacteria > Bacillota_I > Bacilli_A > RF39 > UBA660 > UMGS2016. The sequence goes on along the minus strand of USRP01000006.1, from coordinate 22,958 downwards.
CAATTTCTTCTTTTAATGCTTGATTATTACGTAATAATTCCTTCACATTCTCTTTTCCTTGACCAATCTTATCACCATTATAAGAATACCAAGCTCCACTTTTCTCAACAATACCTGCTTCACTAGCAAGATCTACCAATTCACCTTCTGTAGATACTCCTTCACCATACATAATATCTACACTACATGTCTTAAATGGTGGTGCCATTTTATTCTTTACAACTTTGACATTGGTCTTATTTCCGACAATTTCACTAGCCGTTTTAATTTGTTCTGAACGACGAATCTCTAAACGAATAGAAGAATAAAACTTCAATGCACGTCCTCCAGGTGTCGTTTCTGGGTTACCAAACATTACCCCTACCTTTTCACGTAATTGATTAATGAAAATACAAATCGTATTCGTCTTATTAATAATTCCTGATAACTTACGTAATGCTTGACTCATTAAACGTGCTTGTAAACCAACATGGCTATCGCCCATTTCTCCTTCGATTTCCGCTTGTGGAACAAGTGCTGCTACAGAATCGATTACAACAATACTAATTGCTCCACTACGTACTAATGCTTCACAAATTTCTAATGCCTGTTCTCCATTATCAGGTTGTGATAATAATAATTCATTGGTATTTACTCCTAATGCCTCTGCATATTTTGGATCCAAAGAATGCTCTGCATCAATAAAAGCAGCACGTCCACCTTTCTTTTGCGCCTCAGCGATCGCATGAAGAGCAAAAGTCGTCTTACCACTTGACTCTGGACCGTATATCTCAATAATTCTCCCCTTTGGATATCCACCAATTCCTAAAGCGATATCTAATGATAATGAGCCACTTGGAATCACATCTATCGTACGGTGGGCTTCCTCTCCTAGTTTCATAACTGCACCTTTACCGAATTGTTTCTCAATATCTAATAAAACTTGATCTAGTGTTTTATCATTCGTTGTCTTACTTGCTTTACTTGCCATGTTCTTCCTCCTTGATACTTTCCTTATTGACATTAACATTGTAACTTAATTCTAAATAAATGTCAATAGTTTTTACGAACATTTGTTTGTTAGTTTCTGGAATTTATAAACTACAAAAATAAAAAAAGATAGAACAGATTTTCTATCTTTATTTTCTAGCATCTTCTAAAAAGAATTTTTTATTTAAATTATAATATTGTACCCCACTAATAATTGAAAGTACACAAGCGACAATTAATAAGAAGTCTGATACTTTTAAGTTCCATAATTCAAATGGTAAATTATAGAATAATGTTAATACAATACCTACCATCAAACAAGCTGTCTTAGCCTTTCCACTTTTAATAGCAGCCACAACATGTCCCTTACTTCCAGCTACCATCTTAATTGAATTTACAATACTATCTCTTACAATAATAACAACAGTAATTAATGGATGGATAAATCCTTGCGCACATAAAATAATTAAAACAGAGTTTACTAATACTTTATCAGCAATCGCATCGATCATCTTTCCAAAGTCAGTAATTAAATTATATTTACGAGCAATATATCCATCTAAGAAGTCTGTTAAACTTGCTAAAATAAATAAAACTCCAGCAATGATATAACGGATATCTACAACAATTTTCTCATTGATAAATAATTTATAAATATCCACTCCCATCGCATCAAATGGGAATAATAATACAGCAATAATAATAAATGCCATAACAATTCTAAGCATTGTTAATTTATTTGGTAAATTCATAATAAAGTAGCCTCCTCACTTACTACATAAACTACATTTTCATCTACAAAATCATCGTGATGAACATTAGAGAATATATAATATACTATCATTAAAATAACAAGTGCGATTAAAATATAAATCGCAATCGGTGGAATTGCAAAAGAACGTTTTCTTTCTAATGTATAGGGAGAAGATATCTTTTTCTTATCTTTTTCCTTTTTCGCATGTTTCTTTGCTTTTTTAATATCATCCATCGATATTTTTGATGTATAGTCAAATAAATATTCATTAAATTCATCTACCATGTCTTCATAGTCTAATCCCAAGTATTTAGAATAATCACGAATGAAATATTTTAAGTAGAAGACATCTTTAAATGCTTTCATATTTCCCGCTTCAATATTTTCAATTTGAGTCGGGCGCATTTTTAAATCTTCTGCTGCTTCTTCAATCGAGATTCCAATACTCTCTCTCGTTTCTTTTAATCTCTCTCCAATTTCTTTCACGTTTATCACTCCAATAAAACATAAAAAAAATAATATTTTATAAGCCATGTTCTGTTCCTATTTCTAGGCGACAAACATTTATCTATCAATTTCTTGATCCCGAGCGAAATTCGTTTCTTTCTAACTCAAGCTCCCCTACCAAAATTTGGGTTTCTCGCTTGTGGGGTTTACCACGTTCCACTCCCCTTATTTCTAAAAGGCATCGTCACTTTGGCACTTTTATACTTCCTCGAATCATATACAAATGTACTTAGATTCTTAAAGAGCCGTGAGAATTCTCTCCTGTAGGTTATTTTTTCCCTACACACAAACACTACAGTCATCACAGACTGTGCGAGCATGGACTTTCCTCTATATTACAAGAATATAGCGTTTGTCAAAATATTATTCTTTTCCGTAAATAATTTTTTCCAAATTAGATAATCTTCTTAAAACATCAGCATTTGATACATTTGTACTTTCGCCACCTGTTTCACTTAAAACATCTAACTTCGTATGAAGACTTCTATTTTCTTGTTTCAATCGTGCATTTTCTTCCATGATTTCTTTTTGTGTTTTCTTCATATCAGAAATCACTGCTTCGTATTCTTCATAATCATGAATAATAATATCCAAGAACTTATCTACTTCTTGCGGACGATATCCACGAGTATCAATTTTGAAGTCTTTTTCTAAAATGTCTTTTGTTGTTAATAAAATTCTATCGTTCATATATTCCACCTCTTTATTCGACATCTACATTTTATCAGTAATGTCATGTTTTGTCAATGAAATCAAGGACTTGACACCAACTTCACACTAGGCCAAAATATCCTTTTCTTTACATATTTTCTTCAGTTCTTTCTCATCCATATCATCTAACATATGAATACATTGTCCAATACTATAATCCTCAAAAAAGAGATAATATAGTTGTAAACAAGTTCGCTCTTTTCCCAAACGGTAATTCTTTTCATCTAATACCATCTGCATATATAAAATGAGAAGTGCAACAACGACTTTTGTTCCATACTTTTCTCCCAATTTTTCAATCATAAGAACATCATCTTTACGTATTTTCTTTTTAACATGTTCCACAATACTTAAAAAATCATCATATATATCATTGGCATCATATACTTCTGATAATTCTTTTAAAATCAATAATTGTTCATCTAATTTTGTCATATGTTTTTCTAATCGTTCATCTACATAATAAATACAAGGTTTCCCGAATGGATCTGTTCCGTGCTCTAGACTACCAAGTCCATCTTTTAATTCAATTGCCGTAATCATCTTATCACCACCTTCATTATAACATAACAAAAGACAATTCCCAAGAATTGCCTAATTATCCACTCCAACTTTTTTATATGCAAATTGAAATAATATAATACTAAGTACTAACCAAACACCAATAATCATACAAGGAATACCTATTTTAGAAATCGTCAATGTATTTTTTGTAATACATAAAAATAGTTCCATCATCGCATCCGTAGGAAGTAAACTAGAAATCGCATCTGCTAATTTATCTTTAAACATCATAATAAACATCGGTGCCATAAACAGAATCATAAATGGCATTGATAAAAGACCTGCTGACATTTGATTCTTAGCAAGTAATCCTACAATCGCTCCAAATAAGATAATTGCTAATCCAGTTATAAAAGCAACTAGTTGATATAAAATAAAATGATCCATTGGTAATTCTAAAATAAAATAAATTAGTAAATTATCAATCACGACAAATAACATACAAATCATTGCTTTCGCAAACAATATCTCACTTGCTTTCACGTCATTTAACATCAAAGTACGAAGGGTATTCTTTTCTTTTTCTTCAGCGATAATCGTTCCCATCAAAGCAACTGGAACCATGGATAAAGTAAGTAATGTACAAATTGAAAATAAATATTCTTTCGGTGTATTTCCCATATTCGCATATAGAAAAGCAAATGCGATTGGTAAAATAACATAGATAAAAACATTTAAATTCTTTAATAAATCTTCCATTCCTAGTTTAAATAATGCTTTTACTTTATATAATCTCATTTTAATTCCCTCCCCGTTAAACTTAAAAATATCTCTGCTAAGTTTGGCTCTTGGGAATGAATTGATTGAATCTTTTTCTTATTGTTTTTCTGTAATGCTTTAACAATGGCCTCTGTATCTTTTTTTACAACAATCTCTTTTTCATCTTCGTAAATAATAGAAACAGAATCTTGAGCATATTTTAATTTTAATTCACGTGGTGTGCCTAATTCTACAATTTCTCCTTTATTTAAAAATGCCACACGATCACATAATAAATCTGCCTCTTCCATATTATGAGTCGTTAAAAAGATCGTTGTCCCATCTTTTCGTAACTTTAATAATAACTTATGAATTTCTTCCGTTGTAGCCGGATCTAATGCCGCAGTTGGTTCATCTAAAAACAGTAATTTAGGTTGATGAATAATCGCACAAGCAAGTAAAAGGCGTTGTTTCATTCCTTTCGATAAATTCTCTACTTTTTTATCTCTATCATCCCATAATTTTACTTGTTTTAATACTTCTTCAACATAATTCTGATCTGTTTTAGAAAGTTCTGCAAAAAAGCTTAAATTACGATAAACAGTTAGTCTTTCATAGACACCACTGTTATCACTCAAAATACCAATCTCATGTCTTTTCGCACGGACTTCACAACTTCCTGCAGTTGCTTTCAACTGTTCTGTTAAAAGCTTAATCGTCGTTGTTTTTCCAGCCCCACTCGGTCCTAGAAAGCCAAATATCTCATGTTCTTTGACATCAAATGTAATTCCATTTAATACTTTTTTACGTCCAAATGAAATACTTAAATCGTTTGTTTCAATCATGTTGTGTTTCATCATACTCCTCCTCATTATCATCATATCAAAAAACAAAGAAAAAAACTACCTATCTTCTAGAAAATAAGTAGCTCTTTTCGCATCGTCTAATTTCTCTAGTAACGTGTCGTAATAAATCATAATTACTTCCTGATCTACCATCACAATCATCACCTCTAAAAGAATCCTATCACGTTTTCCTTTCAATATGTTGTGATTCGACAAAACTAGAATATAATTTTAAGAATCTTGTTCATCCATACTTAAGATAGATAAGAATGCTTCTTGAGGAACTTCAACACTTCCTACCATCTTCATACGTTTCTTTCCTTCTTTTTGTTTTTCTAATAACTTACGTTTACGACTGACATCTCCACCATAACATTTTGCAAGTACATTTTTACGAACTGCTTTAATATTACTACGAGCAATCGCCTTAGAACCAATCACAGCTTGAATTGGCACTTCAAATTGTTGTCTTGGAATTAACTTTCTTAAATTTTCAACAATCGCTTTTCCTCGTTTATAAGCAAAATCACGATGGACAATCATACTAAGAGCATCTACCATTTCCCCATTTAACAAAATATCCATCTTGACTAAATCACTACTCTTATAACCAATAAGTTCATAATCAAAAGAAGCATATCCTTTCGTACTAGACTTTAATCGATCAAAGAAATCATAAACAATTTCAGAAAGAGGAATTTCATAGTGAATATTTACTCTTGTCGCATCTAAATATTCCATAGAAACATAATTACCACGTTTATTTTGACATAACTCCATCACTGGTCCAATATACTCACTTGGTACAAAGATATTCGTACGAATATATGGTTCTTTAATATCTTTAATACGAACACGATCTGGCATCTTAGAAGGGCTATCCACCATCATATGACTATGATCTGTTAGTTCTACATCGTAAATAACAGAAGGACTCGTAGCAATTAAATCAATCTTAAATTCACGTTCAATTCTCTCTTCAATAATATCCATATGAAGAAGTCCTAAAAATCCACAACGGAAACCAAATCCTAATGCTTTACTCGTCTCAGGAGTAAATTCTAAAGAAGCATCATTTAATTTTAATTTTTCTAAAGCTTCTCTTAAACTATCGTATTTACTAGACTCAATTGGATATAATCCACAAAACACCATTGGTTTCATCGGTTTATAACCAATGACTTCTCCCTCACAAGGATTGCTTTTTAAAGTAATGGTATCCCCTACTTTAATATCTTGAATATCTTTAATACTGGCCGTTAAGAAGCCAACTTCTCCAACAGTCAACATCTGTACATTTTTCTTATGAGGTGTAGAAACCCCTAACTCTACAACCGAATAACTACGATTTGCCTGTTTCATGTAAATTTCATCACCAACATGAACAGAACCATCTATAATACGAATTAAAGCCACAACCCCAAGATATGCATCATAATAACTATCAAAAATTAATGCTTTTAATGGTTTTGTTGCATCACCCGTTGGAGCTGGTACTTTTTTAATGACTTGTTCTACTAACTCTTTAATACCAATTCCATTCTTCGCACTCGTTAAAATAATTTCATCTTCTTCAAAACCTAGCGTATCCATTAATTCTTGTTTTACTTTATCAGGATTCGCATTTGGTAAATCAATCTTGTTAATAACCGGAATAATCGTCAAATTATTATCAAGTGCAAGATAGAGATTAGCAAGTGTCTGAGCCTCAATTCCCTGTGCTGCATCGACAACTAATATCGCTCCCTCACAAGCTGCTAAACTACGACTTACTTCATAAGAAAAGTCAACATGACCTGGAGTATCAATCAAATGAAGTTGATAAGTTTCTCCATCCATTTGATATTCTAATTCTACAGCATTTAATTTAATCGTAATTCCACGTTCACGTTCAATATCCATATTATCTAATAATTGATCTTTCGCTTCTCGTTTTGTAATCGCTCCAGTAAGTTCCAAAATACGATCGGCAATTGTACTTTTACCATGATCGATATGGGCAATAATCGAGAAATTTCGAATGTTTTGTTGTTTCATGAACATCACCTTGCAATATTATACCATGTTCAGAACAAACTTCCAACGATAAACACAACAAAAAAAGGCGATGAAACGCCTTTCTGTTTAACCATTATATCTCCAATGAGCATAATATGTCTGATTTGCCTGAGCATAAGTAACTTTTGTACCACCTACTGGCTCTGTATACCATCCGACAAATGTATAACCACTTCGAGCACTTGGATTTGGTAAAGACTGTCCATAGTATTTTGTAAGACTTGTTACTTTAGGACCATTTCCTTCTGCTAATTCCACTGAATGAACATAGAAAGTATCATTGTTTAAACCACCTTGAGATGGATTTGAAAAAGAATTCGAATAAATAATATAGGTGTGATAATCAAATCCATCATGTCTTTCAGAAGCGACAAACGTATGTGTTATTTTCTGCCATGACGTATTTACATCAACGGTTGGTACTATGTATTGTTGTTCTGCCCCTACTTGCATCTTTAAAGGTCTCGTTGTTTTAATGACAATACTATATGTGTAAGTCTTTCCAATTGTTAATCGTCTGTTATCAGGAATCGCATTTACTCCACCATAACCAAGACGTACATCTTTATTCGTACTCATCGTAAATCGCAATTCTTTTCCACTATTCGCATCTAAATTTTTTACAGTCGAAGTTTTATATGAAGTTGCGTAAAAGGAATCACAATAATTTACATCATAAGATTTTGTCATCAAATTATTCGTCATATAATTATCATTCAATTTAATCTGATATTGATTTCTCGTATAATAGTAAGAAACCACTGTTGCTCCTCCTTTTTTAACTGTTACTGTTTGTGTCTTTGGAGCAGTAAATCCAGTATAACTCATTAATTTTGGAGTAACACTAGAATTAATTTTTGCATTGAATGTTTCTGTCTTCTTTAATTCATATGTTTTTCCATCCGTTTTCATTAAATAATGTTTTACTTGATAAGTAGTAATAAAATCCGTTAACGTAAGTGCCGAAGCTGTTACAGTATTATTCTCATTTCCAGTATCTCTTACCCTAGCAACAAGAGTCGTATCTGTCTCAAACGTAAGAGAAATTTTCGTTCCTGTCACAACAGACCAACTACTTCCACCATTCGTGGAATATTCATAAATAAAATTACTTGCTTTCTTATCATCATAAGTAATAGTAACCGTCTTCGTACCATCTGTATTATTTTTTACTTGATATGTTGGAACACGAATATCAGATGTTTTTACAACAATCGACTTTTCTGTAACTTCTCCAGAAGTAGCTACTGCTCTTACATTGACAGTATAATCTTTATTTCGCATTAATCCCGTAAATACTTTTGTGGAACTCGTTTGAATCGGACTCCATGACCCATCATTCAATGAAAAACGATATCCCTTGATTGTATCATTTTGAACCGTTGCTTTTGCCACAACAGTAAAACTTGAACTGGTTGGATTCTTAGAAGAAAGTTCCAATTGAATACGTCCCTCATCCTCAGAAGTAGAACTACCACTACATGAAGAAGTATATTGATAAGTAAACGTCTTCCCCGTTTTCGTTATTTCTACTCCAGCTTGATTAGAAATCAACTTTTTCGTTTTAGGATCTCGCAAATCTCCCTCTAAATAACCCTTTTTCAATTCTTCGATTGTAACACAAATACTATGATCATCGACAACCGGTAGTTGCAATCTATGATCACTTACCCATAATTTTGCTGCTGCAATAATACTTTTTTCTTGGTCTTCCGCAGCATCTTCTCTAAAACCGTTAATAGTTCCAACAACCGTTGGAACTAATAGTAGCGCAATAATACCTAAAATTGTAATAGTTGCTAATAATTCTACAAGCGTAAACCCCTTTTTCATACCTATACCTTCTTACTTTTTCATATTACTATCGATGAGAAACTGTTTGATTTAATTCACTCTTTATACCATGTACATGTTCAACTTTTGGTACAATCCCATTTTCTTTCATTTTATCTGCAAAATTAACTTGATACATCCAATCTTTTTGATATTCTTGTTCATCAATTGCTTTTTCATCAAAACCAATATATTGATAATCGATTGGATAAATCACATCATCTTGTAACATTTGCTCTTCTGTCATGTGGTAAAATAAGCCTTCTGATAGAAAAACGTATCTTGTTTTAAATAAAACAGAACCGTTCTCTTTTTTTTGAATTTCTAAAGTACGTCCTGACTTTTTTACATAGTCAACATAAGAAATTGTAAACGTACCTTCAGGATTATATTCAATCTTTGCTTTTGAATGTTCTCCACAGAATGAATGACTTGTTGGTGTATGAAAACCACGTACACCATTTTCAAAATTAACATCACTAAATAATTTTAAATAATAATTTTGAAATACTGGATTAAAAAACAATTCTGGATTTAACTCTGCTAATGTAGCAGATAAGATACTTTTTTCTTTATTCATATTACTCACTTTCCCCTTTAAAAAATTCATTTAATTGTGTTTCGATATTTTCTAAAATTCCTTCGCGAATTTTATGCTTCTTAAGTGCTGCTAATACTCTTTTGTAATCGACATCACTCAGTGTAATATAATCTCCCAATAAGAAAGATAACGTTGTTCCATTAATCGCTTCTACACGCTCTCTAAAATGTTCATTTTCTAAAATAAGAGCTGCATAATAACGACGTTTTTCCTCATCAGATAACATATCCGTATCTTCTCTTGGCAAGACAATATTCAAATCAGGTTTCTTAAAATCTTGGACAATCATATAGAGCCCATCCATATAAGAACAACCAAACATATTTTGATATACTTTCTCATATTTCAATGGTTTATCATCAGGACGTAATTTTTTAATCTTGTCATAGTACTTTTTATCTAAATCGACAATTTCTAGTAAATCCCCTTTCGGGTTATCATAGAAGTTTTTATAAAATTCATACAGAGAGTCATTTCTCTTCTTTTGAATTAAAATCGCACTATCTAAATCATCTTCTCGATTAACAATACTCCTAATATGATCTTTATAATAACTCAAATCTCTTGTCTCTAGAATTTCTTTCAAACTCATGTTATCACCAACTTGCCCTTAGTTTATCATGTTTTCCCAATTTTTACAACTATTCATCGACCATTTTATTCAACATTCCAAATAACTTGTCAACCCCAAATTTGACACTACTTCCAATCTTACTAGAGATACTATAGCCTAAATCAGACATCTTATTTCCATAATTACGATCAGGTTGTTGTAAATAATCTTCAATGTCCACTTTTTTACCTGCTTCCACATCCTTCTCAAACTGTTCAATTTGAGCTTTCGTAAAACTCGTCTTCCTCCTCATATCATACTCATAGTAACCAGTTTCCTGCGACAAATACAGTGTCAAAAAAGTAATAAAAGAAGCAATCATAAAATACTTAAAACAACGTTTATATATCTTAATCTTATCTTCTTTTTTAATCATGAATTCACATACCTACTAAAAATAGGTGTAATTGCTTCCACTGTATTTTGTACCTCATCAATCGTATTCTCATTCGCACCTAATTCTAATAAGATCATATTTGCATTTAAATCCTGATTATAAAGACCGTTCACAGTCTTCCCTGACTTCTTCATAATTCCTCTCGATAACTTTGGATAACTTTCGTTAATTTGATTAGATAAGGTTGTTGCCAGATTTAAATTAGCTTGATAATTGGGATTATCCATACCGACAATGAATAGAACTTTAGCATAATTCTTTCCCGCAATTTGAATGGTAGAAGAATCATGAGGAATCGCATCACGATGTAAATCGATAATTAATTTTAAATTGGGATATTGTTTCAAAACATTGGTAGTAAATTCTCTACTTACTTGATAACTTGCCGCATGATTCAAATGATGTTCTTTCAAATATTTTGTGAAATCAGTTTCTTCAACCAAAGTCTCTACTTGATTTTTTTGAAAATGTTCTTTCATCAAATAAGAAGCCATCATCACACTAGGTGTAATATTATATGGTTCTAACGTCTTCATACTATAGCTTTCACTTTGATGAGTATTATAAATATATACTTTTGGGCCAGTTTCTTTCTTTTCAGGAGTAGGATTTTGAATAAATTTTGCCTGACTATCATTTTCTTGATAAGACACAACTTGTTTACTTGTCTCACCATCTGTATTCATTCCTAACAGACTTTTTGGATTCGATAAATCAAAATGCATAAAATATTTTCCAATCTTATGAATGATATTCTCTTCACTCTTTTGATATAGTAAATAATGATTAGAATCTCGTAACATATTGTTTAAAAATTCTTCATTGGAGGTTGCTAATTTAGATTTTAAAATATAATACGTCGTACATTCAAAAGAAAGATATGTGAGAACAGTTAGTAACAACAGTTTGACGAAAACATATTTCTTTTTTTTCTTTTTCTTCGTATGAAATTTTTTTGACATATCCATCCCTCCTAGTGTTATCTTACTATAAGAGGAATCGGAATTATGTCAAAAAATCTTATTGTTCAAAAGAAACATTCTCATGTAGGGCATGATTAATGGCACTGCCAATGACATAAGCGAGTTTACGGATGAGAAAATCTATTTCTTTCGGTGTAACAATAAAATTATAACCAATAGGTGTTAATACTTCTAATACTAATTGTTTTCTCTCTTCTTCCGTTAACATTCCTAATTTACCCATCAATTCGACATTATCTTGCGGTTTGATATCAACCTCTTTTTTTAAATAATTTCCACTTGTAACCGCTAATTTAGAAGATGGTTTCGTCATTTGTTTTTTCATATATGCGAAGTTTTTCTGCATATAATAAATGGTATCAGACACAATGGTTGCAGCATCTACCACAGTTGGAATTCCAATAGCTATGACAGGGATGTGAAAATAATCTGAACTAATTTCTTTTCGTTTGTTTTGTACCCCACTACCAGGATGAATTCCCGTATCAGTAATCTGAATCGTTTTATTTAATCGTTCGACACTACCACTCGCTAAAGCATCGACAACAATCATAAAATCAGGTTTTACAGTATCGACAATTCCTTTTAATAACTCCCTTGTTTCAATTCCTGTCGTTCCCATAACCCCAGGATTTAAGGCATAAGTCTTACGAAAACCGTCTTCTACTTCACCTAATTCAAATAAATGATTGGTCACTAATACATGGTCAATAGAAAGTGGTCCCAAAGCATCAGGGGTTGAATCTTCATTTCCAAGACCAACAATAAAACAAGAAGCATCCTTAGAAATAGATAGTGTATCTAGTAAATGTTTTACTTCTTCTGCCGTTACTTTTAATACTTCTTGTTCATTCTCATGATCCGTGACATCATCGAATTCAATCGTAATATAATGTCCTGCTTTTTTAGAAATCTGTTTACTACCTATTTTAGAAATATTGACACTTGTTACTTTACAATTGTCATATTGTTTTACTTGCTTTGTAAAACCATCTGTAGATTGATTTTGATCGATTAAATCAATTGCTAAATCAGTACGAGGTAAATTCCCCATAAAATGTATTTCATGTCCCATTTTTATCACCTATGATTATTTTTACCAAAAATAGGTCTTTTTATTGCATTTCTTTTGTTTTTCTGCTAAAATAATGATGTTCAAGAGAACTTGGAGGTGAAACTTATGGCAAATATGAAGAATGCGAAGAAAAAAATCAAACAAAATATTAAAAGAGAAGCGGAAAATAATACTTATACAGCAACTATGAAAACAGCAATCAAAAATGTTGAAAGAGCTGTAAAAGCAAATGATAAAGAATTGGCAAAAGATAAATTAGGTGTAGCCATCAAAGCAATCGATAAAGCAAAAAGCAAAGGTGCTATTAAAGCAAACAATGTTGCTCGTAATAAATCACGTTTAACAAAAAAGGTTAATGAAATGGAGTAAGAAATTACTTCTTTTTTTTATCTACATTTGATATAATAAAATTAGGTGATAGTATGAAACAAATGAAAAGATTTTTATATACAATGATTGCTTTTGTACTTTTAATTTGTGTATTTTTATATAGTAAGCCAATTGCTCGCTTCTTTATGGAAAACTTTATTTATAAGAACGATATGGTAATTAAAGCTTCTAATCAATATAAACAAACATTAGATATCGCTTACATCAAAGAAACAACAGATTTTAAACCAAACAGTAGACAAGATCTACTAAATATTATTTATACGATTTTAAATAATGGTTGGAGTGAATTTACATTCTTCTGTGATGAAAATTACGATAGCTGTTTTCAAGATGCGAAATCTTTAACAGAAAATCCGGAAGAATTATCTAATTTTAATAATTTTGTTCACCCATACAATAGTTTTAATCATTTATATATCGATATCAATAATTTTGGTAAAATTCACGTTGAAGTTGAAAAAACATATTCCAAAGAACAGATTGAATTTATTGAAAAAGAAGTTGATAACATCTATCAAGAAATTATCAACGATCAAATGACACTAGAACAAAAAATAAAAGCAGCACATGATTATATTATTAATCACACAGTATACGATAGTGTTGGAGCAGAAAATTTAAATAATGAAGACTATAAAAATAAAAAATCAACACATACTGCTTATGGAACATTAAAATATCATATTGCTTTATGTGGTGGATATTCTGATACCATGGCATTATTCTTAAATCGTTTCGGGGTTCCAAATTATAAAATATCTAACACTGAACACGTATGGAATTTAGCGTATGTCAATGGAGCATGGAAACATATCGATTTAACTTGGGATGATCCAGTTGTAAATACCCATCAAAATATATTACTAGATCATTACTTCTTAATTACAGGTACAGAGTTATTACAAAAAGATTCCCTTCATCATACCTTTGACCAAAATATTTATCGTGAAGGAATATAAAAAGAGAATTATTATCAATTCTCTTTTTTCTTGTAAAATTGTTCTTTTGTTAAGCAAATGGTAACCCCTTCTACCATATCATCAAATTTCTTCCAAGTAGATGTTTCAACAATTTGAAATCCCACTTCTCGAAACAGTTTCATAGCTCCTACTCTATCTTTCTCAAAGTCATCATATAAAGCATCGACTCCATTTTTAAATGCAGTATCACAAAGTAAATATAAGCCGTCTTTAGAATAACCTAATCCACGATATTTAGCTTCTATTAAAATTCCACATTCATATCTTTTTTCTGTCGGATTATATTGGTAATTCACATAACCAACATAACAATCTTTTACAGTATCTTTTAAATAGGCAAAAAAGCGATTAGTTGTTTTTCTTTTTTGATAAGATGCTTGCCATTTATCTTCAGGAAAATCAATACAACCTGTATCATAATGATAACCTGCATAAGTAACATCATATCCCGCATTATAATCCATCGTCTTAGGATCTTCTAATAACTGTTTCTCATACCAATATTCTTTCAGTTCTGGTTCAATGAGAATCATTCTCGAATCGTTCATATCCCCACCACTTTGGAACAAGTTCTTCTAATCTGACTACTTCTTTCGTAGCCAAATTATCTAAAATCTCAATATCTTTACTATTTTTATCTAACTGCATCAAATATTCTCGACATGCTCCACATGGCATTCCAACATTTCCATCTCTCGTAACACAGACAAGTTTTACAATACGACTTTCACCATTGGTAATCATATTCGCAATCGCATTTCTCTCTGCACACATACCAAGTGTAGAAGCAGTATCAATACAAACTCCTGTATAAATATTTCCTTGGTCAGTTAAAATTGCTGCAGCCACGCCTCCTGCTTCAATAAAGGGTGATATTGTTCTGGGGTTTAACTTCTCTTTTGCTCTTTCATACAATTCATCCCAAATATTCATTTTAAATCCTCCTATATCGGATTTAATCACTTACTGTGATCAAATCCCCATCACATTTGTAACTTATATACATTTGATCACACTCCTTTCTTGTTACACCTTCATTATCTATGAAAAAAAGCAGAAAGTCAATCACTTTCCGCTAACATAATCAAATGCTTCTTGTACTGTTTTATCAAACTGTTCAAAATTTACTGTTATCCAATGAACAGGTAATTGATGTTTAAAAAAGGTATATTGTCTTTTCGCATAGTGTCTACTCTCTTTTTTTATTGTCTCTAAACAATTATCTAAACTTTCCTTTCCTTCAAAATAAGGAAACAATTGTTTATACCCAATAGGAGTCATCACTGCTTTCGTACGAATATGAGAATCATATATCTTTTTCGCTTCTTCCACTAATCCTTGTTCTTTCATAACATCTACACGATGATTAATCCGTTCATATAACAAATTACGATCACATGTCAATCCTATAAAAACAGTTGGATATAGTAATGTCTCTGACTTCTCTTTTAACTCTAACACCTGACCTGTTTCATGATAATAATCAAGCGCTCTTTCCACTCTCTTACGATTATTCGGATGAATATTTGTATTGGGATTTATTTGACACAATTGTCGATAAAGTTCTTCATTACTAAAGTGTTGATAATCTCCCTTATAAGAAGTCGGCTCAAACTGATAATCATATAATGCTGCTTTGATATATAAACCAGTTCCTCCTACTAAAATCGGTGTCTTACCACGTTTCATACAGTCATCAATCATCATCCTAACATCTCTTTGATAATCACTGACACTATAATCTTCTGTCATCTTTTTGATATCGAATAAGTGATGCGGAATATGTTCTTTTTCTTCTTCAGTAACCTTAGCTGTTGCAATATCCAAACCTTGATAGACTTGTGTACTATCCGCATTAATAACTTCTCCATTTAATCTCTTAGCCAGTTCCACACTCAATTTTGTTTTTCCAACCGCTGTAGGGCCTAATATTACAATTACTTTCATTTATTCACCCTTTTCTGGATAAGGAATTTCTAAATGTTCATAAGCTTTTCTCGTCGCCATTCTTCCTCTACTTGTTCTTTTTAATAGTCCTGTCTGTAATAAATATGGTTCATACACATCTTCAATCGTACCACGTTCTTCCCCAATTGAAGAAGCAATGGCTTCAATTCCAACAGGCCCCCCATTAAATTTCTCAATAATTGATTTTAGTAAATTATAATCAGTATTATCCAAACCTAGACTATCTACTTTTAACTTATCCAATGCATACTTCGTAATTTCTAAATCGATATTTCCATTTCCCATAACCAGAGCAAAATCACGAACACGACGAAACAGACGATTGGCAATACGTGGTGTTCCTCTACTACGAGTAGCAAGTTCTACTGCCGCATCCTCATCAATACTACATTCTAATACACGACTCGTTCTTTTTACAATTTGCGTTAATTCTTCTACCGTATAATAATTTAATTTGGAAATAATACCAAAACGATCACGTAAAGGGTCTGATAAATCTCCAGCACGTGTCGTAGCTCCCACTAATGTAAATGGAGGTAAATTAATTTTAATATTACGGCTAGTAGATCCTTCTCCTACAATAATATCTAATGTGAAATCTTCCATAGCAGGATATAAAATCTCTTCAATAAAACGTGGCATACGATGAATCTCATCGATAAATAATACATCCCCAGGTTCTAATGTAGAAAGAATAGCAGCTAAATCTCCACTCTTCTCAATCGATGGTCCAGATGCTGTTTTAATATTACTACCTAACTCGTTGGCAATAATATAAGATAATGTTGTCTTTCCAAGTCCTGGAGGACCATATAATAAAACATGGTCTAATGGTTCTTCACGTATCTTCGCTGCTTTAATAAAAATTTCTAAATTTTCTTTCACTTCTCCCTGACCAATATAATCATCAATTCTATCCGGACGAATACTCTGTTCAAAACTATCTTCCGTTAATTTTTCACCGGTTACAATTCTTTCTTCTTCCATAAGCACCTCCTATTTTAACATAAGTTTCAATGCTTCTTTAATTTGATCTTCTAACGTTAAACTACTATCAATTTGTGGTAATACACGTTTAATATCTGGCTGTTTATATCCTAAGCCCTTTAACACTTCAACTAACTCCTCAAATTGATCCACTGTCTTTTGACCAGATGTAGAGGCAGCCAACTTCCCTTTTAAATCTAAAATAATCTGTCTTGCTACCTTATCTCCAATCTTAGGAAACTTCTTCAAATATAAAACATTTTCTCTTTCAATCGCATCCTGAATACCATCAATCGATCCGGTCGCAAGCATTGGAAGTGCCATCTTACATCCTAAACCTTTGACTTGAATTAACTGTAAAAATAAATCCTTCTCTTCTTTTGTTTTAAAACCATAAAGTGTATTCTCATCTTCTCTTATTTGTTGATACACATATATTTTTACTTCTTCTTCCTCATGAAACTGATATGGATTCGCAGTATAAATCATATAACCAATCCCATGATTATCTACGACAATATAGCTAGTTTCAATTTCTTTGACAATTCCTGTTATATATGAATACATAGTATCACCTATTTCATTATACCATAACAAACAAATGTTTGGAAGAAAAAAAGATACTTTCGAAAAAGTATCTAATATTCATACCAATCGCGTGACCATTCATATGTTCCACTACTAGCTTGTTTCCAACTATATATAACTGTTCCGGTTTTGCCATTTGTATCAGTAACACGAATCTTATATTTTTTACCATCACCAGCACATGTCGAATTATGTGGAGATGGAACCGTTGGAATAATAAGTTGTGCACTTTGATTCTTATAAGTAAGTGGTGTAATTGCATTTGGATAGAAAACTTCTACAGTTACATTTGATGGTTTTATTGAAGAATTATCAGAATATCTGTAATACCATGATATCTTCCAATTTTCAAATGTTAGGCATGGATTAGTATTTGATGATCCAGATATCATATTAACAGAACTAATTACTTGTAATTGTGGAACTTCCACAGTAACCGTTAAAACACTAGCTGTCACTGTATTATTATTATTTCCTGTATCCCTTACTCTAGCAATCACAGTACCAGATTGTTCAAATTTAATACTAGTACTGATACCATCAACTGTCTTCCAACTACTTCCATTATTTAATGAATATTCATATACCCAACTTGCCTCTTTTCCACTTGGATAATGAATTGTTACATTTTTCTTATGATCACTCGTATTGGATACTTGGTATGTCGGTGTTCCAATATTATTTGTATATACTGTAATAGATTTCTCTGTTTGTTTATTTTTACTAGAAATCGCTCTTACTTTAATAACATACTTCGTATCTCTCTTTAAACTGGTAAATATTTTCGTACCACTTGTTTGTAAAGAAGTCCATGTTCCTCCATTCGAAGAAAATTGATATCCTTTCAAAGTGTCATTTTTAACTTTCGCATCTGCTTTTACAGTAATACTAGAACTTGTAACGCCTGCCTCAGTTAAAGTAAGCTGAATACTAATTGGTTTTTCCGAAGGTGTTGGTGTTTCTGAAGGTGTTGGTGTTTCTGAAGGTGTCGGACTATCGGTTGGGTCCGGACTATTCGTTGGATCAGGACTATCCGTTGGATTTGGATTATCGGTTGGTGATGGACTAACAATTGTTCCAGAACATCTATCTTGATAAGTATATTCATATGATTTTCCAACACGTTTAATTTGTACTCCAGAATCATTTGAAATAGCTTGTTTTGTATCAGGATCTTTTAAATCTTCTTCTAAATATCCTTGTTTTAACTCTGATACCTTCACACAAACAGAATCTCCTTCTGTCGAAGGTAAATCAATTCGATGATCACTCGCCCATAATTTTGCAGCAGAAACAATCGTCTTTTTTTGACTCTCAGAAGAATCTTGACGAAAACTAGAAAGAGTTTCTGTCACAGTTGGCACTAACAACAATGCGATAATACCTAAAATCGTAATGGTTGCTAGTAACTCTACTAAAGTAAACCCTTTTTTCATAGTTATCTCCTTCTCTTTGTTTTCATAAAATACTTTATTAAATATACTTCAAATACAATAAAACAAATAAGGTATCCCCAAGTCAGTATCTGATTAAAGACACCAGTTGAGTAATGGTTAATCATACTCAGAATACTGGTTGGTACATTTTGGTTTAAAAAAGTCGTTAACTCCGGAATATTTAATAACTGTTTCAAGAAATCTAAAATACGAAGTAATATATCAACGATTGCAAAAAAGTAAACAAAACTGTCAAACGACTTAAATAAAATCACTACTATAAGTGCTAAAACAATAAATATAACTAAATCCATAAATCAATCCCCTCTTCTATTCGTTATCTAAATAATAAATATAAAATACAACTTTCTTTTTATCACGATCGATACGAGATAAAAATTCAATATTCTCCATCGTTATATCATTTGCTACTAAGTCTTCTTCTTTGTCATCAAAATCCATCAGTTGTGTAGCAATCTCTTCATTGTTCTCTAAATTAGGAACGCAAATATCAATCACTTCTTGTAATAGTGGCTTAGAAGTTGTCTCTTGATAGTTTTCTTGATTAAAGACAAGTAATAATCGAGAAATATTTTCCTTTTGATAATCTACATAAATCTCACTATGTTCATCAATCTGGTATTTTATATATTGTTCTTGCTTTTCTCCCTTTATTTCAGAAGAAACTTGTTTTAATCTCGTTTCAAAAGTCAACTGACTTACTTTACTATAATTTGTATTTGATGGACTTTTCATCATAAAAAATAAAAAGACCCATAACAATATAAAAGCACATAATATAGCAAGTGCAATCAACCACTGTTTCTTCCCTTCTGTCATATCTTACCTCTCATTCTTTTTTCATTATACCATGTTTCTTATTTTTTTTCATCCACTGACCCAAAAAAAGATGAAAGAATATTCTTTCACCTATTTTTCTGTCATTTTTACAATATCTAAACGTTTTCCATTATGAATTAATACAACGGTAGCAGATTTTTGATAACCAAGATCTTTCTCATAATTCATTGTAACATCGATATAATATGCTTGTTCATCCGTTACTTCATCATTCAATGTATATGCTTTTTGTTCTACATTGATTACATCTACATTGACAATTTCAGGAAGTTCTTGTTTTCTATCACCATAAATATCATTTTCTAAATAGTGATATAATCCATTCTCATCCATTGCTTCTTTTTGAAATGATTCTTGATAATCCGGATAAATGAATTGTACGCCTCCAACATCATTACGATTTACTTTATTAGAAAGAGTAAAGAACTCACTCACAAATAATTGTGCTTCCAATTTCGCATACTTTTCTTCATTCACGCTATCTTTAGAAAGTTCTTTTTTCAAATCATCAAATAATTGTTTTGAATACTTAGTAGCTTCATCTGTAATCGTATAATTATATCCATTGGCAATCTCATCTGTCACAGTAGCAACTGTTTTAACTTCTTTTTTATTAAAACATAACTTATAAACTCCAAATGAGGCCGCCGCAATGATTGCGACAAGAACAACCATTGCAATGATAATTCTCTTCTTTTTTAACTTTCTTTTTTTCGTACGAGTAGTCGTTGCCATATAATCCTCCTATTTATTATAATCATCTACAATTTTCTTTGCTTCATCTTGTTTTTTAATTAAATCATAAACAATAATCGAATCACTTACATTTAATAATTCTTCTGACATCTGATTATACTTTTCAATATAATCAATACTTACTGTATCACCATCATGTAATACCTTTCCTTCCCCTTTTTGATGATTATAATACATCTTATCTGTTAGCCAGTTACCATCAGGGAAAATAACGACATTTTCATCAGTTGAGAAGATATCATGACCTAATGCATACTTATCAGTAAATCCAAACATATTTCCTAATGTTGGAAGTACATCATACATTCCCATTACTTTTGTAATCTCTTTCGTATACTTATCATCTTCGTGATCTTTTGTCCAAATAATAAATGGTACTTTACGATTCAACTCATAATCATAGAAATCAACATCACGATAATTTGGATCATCTTTATCTAATACACTATCTGTATAAGGATCATAATTATAGAAATATTCAAACTCAGATTGTTTTAACTTCGCATCATGATCTCCATAAATTACAACAACTGTATTATCTAAAATACCCGCTTTATCTAAATCATCAAATAATTGTCCAATTGCACTATCTGCATAGTGTACAAACTTAAAGTAATTACCCAACTTCGTTCCTTCCATATATGGTGCAGAAACAGTTTCTTTTTCTCCCGTTTCAGGATTTGTTTTCTCATATTTATAATCTACTGCAATTGGATCTGGTAAATGTTCAATATCTGAGAATGGTGTATGGTTAGAAAGCATAATTAATGTACCATAGAAATTCTTATTCTTCTCTTGAATCTTCTTAATCTTTGGAACTACTTGTTTAAAGAATGAACGATCAGATAATCCAAGTCCAATTGTCTCATCAATTTTAAAATCATTATAACTGTAGAATTTATCATATCCTAATGTCTTTAGATGAACAGTATCACGATTCCACATACTTCCCTTATTACCATGCATACTAAATGCATAATATCCTTGTTCTTTTAATAACTTAGGAATTGTAACATATTCCCTATCCCAATAACTAATAAATACTGTACCACTCGTTGCTGGCATAAGCGCTGTATTAAAGGTAAACTCAGTATCACTACTAGTACCTACACTTTCTTGAGCATAGAAATTAGAGAAAAATAATCCTTCACTAGCAATACGATTTAAATTTGGAGTTAACTCCTCCCCATTAAATTTTAAATCCATCACAAATTCTTGCATACTCTCCGCATGAATTACAAGTAAATTCTTACCCTTGAAAACATTTGTATATTCATTTTCAGCATGTGTCTCTTGACTTCTTTTATCGTAATATTCTCTAAACTCACGTGCTTTCTCATCATATCCAAACAGCGGACTAATTTGAGGTTTTAAACTAGAAATCACATCGTTAATCTGATAAGTGTATAGTCCAAAACGCATCACAATAAACTCACGATTCCATTGTTTTCCAAGTCTTGAAATATCTACTGAATTTAAAGTAGAAATAAATACTCCTACGACAACAAGTCCAAATACCATCGTATTTAAAGCTCTTACTTTTCCTACTTCTACTTCAGCTACTTTTTTATAATACTCTTTCTTCTTCAATGTATGATTTAAAAAGAACAGTGCAATTGGAGCCCAAATATAAGAAAAATCTTTTAACTCCATAACATTTTCTACCACTGCATCAGCAACATCTACAATTTGTAATGATGTCTGTAACAATGACAACGATGCAAATGATAAATAATTGGTATAATACATTGAATTAATAATACATAACGCTGTAAAAAAAATAGAACATGTAGCAAAATATTTAAATTGATTTTTCGGTTTAAAGAAATAACCAAATGCTCCAATAATTACTACAACTGCTAAATCAGCTAAAATTGGAAACACATCAAAATAATTTTTTACTGTCAAATAACGTAATAGTGTTGCATTCAACACAGAAGTCACAACAAAGCTTAAAAATAAGATGTTTGTTTTCATATAATTAGCAGAATATGACTTCATCTTTTTCGTAATACGTTTTGAAGTATCTTTGATTTTCTTTTGCATAACTCACCTCAATATTCATACTAAAACAGTATAACACTAATTCCTAAAATCAGCAAGTTATTATCCTATATTCTTCGTGACAAATTTGTCACATATTATCACTGTAAATTTCTAATATAAAAATAGAAAAGACTTTGTAATCAGTACAGTCCAAAAATCAACTTTATCAACCTATTACCAAAAAAACCGCTTTCGCGATTTTTTTACAAAAGCTTATGCCTTTGCCAATACATAATTCGTTTGTTTATTCTTTAGCCGATTACAAACGGATTTCCTTTTGTTCCATCTCCTCCTGTAATTTCGATATCTGATTTCAAATAGAGAACTGGACGCG
>USRP01000005.1 GCA_900557185.1 uncultured Mycoplasmatota bacterium | reverse complement strand
TTTCAATTTTCTTTTTATTTCTTATAATATCACATATTGTTCTTTCTAAATCATAAACTTTTACTTTATTTCCATATGGTGTTTTCATTTCTATGATTCCAATTTCATATAGTTCATCTTTTAAATAGAAAAATTGATAATTTTTATCTTTTAATAACTTTGTATTATAGTAACTTGGTATTGTTAATTGATATCTTATAGGTGTTCTATCGCATAAATCATGAAAATACAAAGCTGTTTCATGAGAGAAAATCCCTTTTTTACAAATTGCTTGAGTAATAAAGTATTCATCTTCAAAAGTATCTGCATACATATACATTATATTTGAAATTAATTCTCTCACAAGTTTCAAGTGTGTTATTGATCCATAAAATATAGTTAAATATACTAAATTTTGGATTTGAATAAAGCACTCCTCGAGACCAACACCATAAATAGTAGTATATTTTGTCTTATTTTTAGTATTAAAAATATTTTTTGAAACATTTTCAAATATTTCAGCCTTAATTCTATCAACATCTGGATAAGATAACTTATGTTTATTTGAAGATATTCTTTTCTGAAACTTATTATCAAAAAAATGCTCATTTATTAAATTTTGGTATTGAATTAACAGATTTCTTCCATCAATACATATATCGTCAATATACCATTCAGGAATATATTTATTTTTAAACAAGTCATCATACAATCTACTATAATTATCATTTGCTTGTTTTAAATTGCTATTAAAATATGCTATGTTAGATTTCCATCTTTTGACAATAATTGCGTCATCATCTAAATCGAAATCTGTTTTTAAATCATCATAAAAATTTTTAATTTCCTCACTTGGAAATTCAGATAATCCATAAATCCAATCAATAATTTTCTTTCCAAATATTAATTGTTTGCTTGTAAAATCAAATGCTTTTTTATTAAAGTAAGGATAAGACAAAGAAAATGCATAACCTTTTAATTCTTCAAACTTTAATATATATCTTTTATAAAAATCTGAATAGTTATTTTTATTTGTTAAAGCCTTATAGGTTTCTTTTGACATAACGTAATAATTATATACGTCTCCATTTATAACATCACCATTATTTTCATATCTAGTAAAAAAACTATATATTTTATGAACCAATTTTTTTATTACCATTTATAACATCACCATTATTAGTAAAACTTGTTCCTTTGCTTATCATCAAGTGTTTTTTTAATTTTTTATTACTTTTTCTTTCTTTATATTTTTGAATTACAACATTCCCTATACTTCCACCAAAAAAACCAGATATTAATGATACTACTATTTCAGTTAACATATCTTGCCAACACATAATAAACACCTCTATATAATTATATCATAATAAAAGATACTTTTCTTACTAAAGTACCTTAAATCCTTGTATTTACTAGTATTTGCAGCCATTTCTCCTTATTTTTGGATTTTACCGTATCCCCCATGTCCAGCATCAATTACAATTCTTGGATTATTCATGTTTTCACCCCTATATTAAAATATGTAATCTACTACACTTTGTCACAAAAAAATCTCTAGAACACTAGAGATTTATCTGCTTTATATTTCTTGTTTTACTAATTTCTTTTGTTTTGAATAACCTACAAAGCCTAACCATGAGCAAATAGTACCAATTCCCACTAATAATATGCATGGTTATCAACAGGTTTGACATTCCAATAGAAAAAACTGACAATTAATGTCAGTTTTTTTATGCTTCTTGATTTAAATGTAGTTTTACTTCTTCGGTATTACCATTACGAACATATTTTATCGTTACAGTATCACCAACTTTATGTTTATATAATAAATATCTAAAATGGCTTGTATTTTCTACTGCTGTTCCATCCATTTCAGTAATCACATCTCCTGGTTGTAATCCAGCATCACTAGCAGGTGTATCTTTTGATACATTTACTACTACTACACCCTGTTTAATATCTTTATCAATCATGATACCACTACGATATAAAAGATAAGAGTTTGATAAATCAGTAAATTCAACACCTAATTTAGGACGGACAATTTCTTTTCCTTGTTCTAATGATTCTAATTCTGTTTGTACTAATTCAGATGGAATCGCAAATCCCATTCCTTCTATTTCATCTTCTACAAGTTTTAGTGAGTTAACACCAATCACTTCTCCATTTACATTTACAAGTGGACCACCACTGTTTCCTGGGTTCATTGCTGCATCTGTTTGTAATACTTCCATAACGAATCCACCAGATGTTGTATCAACTGATACTAAACGATTCTTACCAGATAGAATTCCTTTTGTAACAGTACCTTTATACTCATTTCCAAGAGGTGTACCTACTGTAAAGACAGTATCTCCTACCTCTACATCTTCACTCTTGGCAAATGTAGCAACATCCATAACTGCACTTTCATCAATCGAAAGTACTGCTAAATCAGATAATTCATCACTACCAAGCAATTTAGCTTCAACAGATTGATCATTATTATTTACCACTTTAATTTCATCTGCACCTTCGATTACATGATGATTCGTTAATACATATCCCTTTTGGTCTTCTTTTTTATATACAAATCCTGAGCCTTGAGATATTTTCTGTCCGTTTTTATAAGATTCAATTACAACAACAGCATCTTTTATTTTCGCAATTGATTCTTTAATCGTATTTGTTTCTTCAATACTAACATTTTTTACGGTACGATTCACAACTTCTTTTGTCCCTGGAACAAATTTTAATACTAATACGGTAGCAATCACACCGATAAATACAGCGATAATAATTGATACGATATAAATCACTTTTTGTTTTGTATTTTCTTTCATAATGCCTCCTAATCTAAAAGTTCAATATCACGCCAATTATCTGGAAAACCAATTTTGTTTAATATTGTATTTAATGGAACGACATTTACAATTCCATCTAATCGATCAATTTCATAACTAAGTTCATTCATCATATCGGCAAATTCTTCCGATGATAACATATATTTCATAATTATAATAAGCGCAAATAAATCATTCTTCCCATAATTATATTCATCATCCGTTTTATCAATATGAAGGGCATAATGATATTTATTATCTGGTATAGAACGTTGTGTTCTATGATCATATAAAATATCTTCATGAGCACATAAGTTTCTAAAATTAGAAAGAAGTGATAAAAAAATGCCCAGTGTCTCTGTATCAACATGATAAAAATCAGCAATTACTAATTGATCTTCTGATTTTAAAATAGTATATAACTCAGAAACAATTCCAAAAGATAATACTTTTACTAAGATCCACATTGGAATATATCCGTAATTTAATAGGTAGTGAGAGGTTGCAGCATGCTGCTTTCCATTAATACGGATTTGTCTTTTCATTTTTGACAAGATATCATGTACTTGTCTCGTTTTCATAGAATCTTGTGTAAAGTTATTTGGGTTCAAGTATTCTTTTTCTTTATATCCATATTTTCTAGATAATTGATAACTTATAATAGATTTTATATTGTTTTCTATGATGAGCAAATATTTAAACATTAAATTTCTAAGGCCACGGTCGAAAGTAAAAGTCGCATATAATTCTTCAAATGTTGTCCCTGTAATAAACTGTTCACTCTTTGGACTTTTGGCAAATAAATGACGATATCCATTAATGAAAAAATAATTTTCACGAAATAATATTGCTTTTGCTTTATCATAGTCCTGAATGACTAAACCACGTTCTTCTAAGATAGCAAGTTGTTCATCCAGGGTCTTAAATATCTTGCTCCTCATACTCTCACCTAGGTTAATTATATCACAAAAATTGTGGGGAAATATGTTTTTTTTATGTTTTATTATCAAATGAAAAAAACATATTTATTTTTTGTAAAAGTAACGAATAATACTATCTGTTAAAATATTGGCAACTTTCTCTTGATATTCCTTTTGCATTAATAAATAACGATCATTAGGATTTGTAATATACCCTATTTCTACTAAGACTCCAGGTTTGTCTAGTCGATGGAACAAATACATATCATTTTTTTGTTTTGCATCTCTTGTTGTATATAAATACTGTTTTAAATCAGCTTGAATGGTTTCTGCAATCTTTTTATTTTGTTTTATTTTACTATCATAAAACACTTGGGCTCCATGATAAGTTGTAGAAGTATCGGCATTTAAATGAATAGAAATATATAAATCACAATTAGAGCGATTAATCATATTGCTTCTTCTAGAAAGATCACTACGTTTACGATTCACAGTATATGGAACGGATAAGTCATAATCACCATCTCTTGTTAAAAATACTTGGGCACCTTTTTCTTTTAATTTTTTTTCTAATTTCTTCACAATACTTAAATTAATATCTTTTTCATAAATATTACGATATAATGCTCCACTATCAGGTCCACCATGACCAGCATCTAAAAAAATAGTTTTCTGATATAGTGGATCTTTTACTGTTTTAGCTTGACCATAAGAAACAAGACATATTAGAACAAGGAATGAAAAAAATACATATAGTTTGTACTTTATCATAGTATCACCTATTAAACTATATGTATTTAGCAATAATTTAAAACAAAAGAAAGTAATATATACTTTCTTCTAATAAATAAATCCCTTGACAGGCATATGTACTAAATTCGCATATTCTTCTAAGCTACTATAAGTATTCACACGTGTTAATTGTTCTGCACGAGCCACTGTACTTTCAACGTTATATGGGTCTCCATTTACATTGGCTTCTGATATTGTAATAGAAGTAACGTTACCACTTGCATCATATTTTACGTCTTCTACAAATGCCACGTGACCAAATTCAGTACCACCTAATACAATAACAGAGTGTTTTTTAGGAGTACTACTTATAAGACTTGGGTCTGCACTTTCAAGCCATGTAGTAGCATTTCCTCTATTTACTGGGACAACTCTATGTGTTTGATAATATCTTCTAGAAGCAAACCAAGTACATTGCCCAATCAATAAATTGTTTCCTTCTCCATATCCTCCTAAATCAGAGAAGTTAGGAATTTGTTCATCCCATTCAGATACAGAAGTAATTGGATAATTGGTATTATTGATTCCAATTGTACCATCTGCCATAATACGGAATAATTGTCCACCAGCTTCTGGACGTAATTGAATGTGTGCCCTATTCACTTCTTCTAAATCAGTATATCCATATTGTTCACTCCATAGTTTTTTTGAAAGATAAACGGCTAATGTTTCATAATTGAAATGAATACTTCCATCTTCTCCAAAAATATACATAGGAAAACCAAAGTCTCTTTCAAATTGTTCTTCTTTTCCTTTATAATTTTCTAATAATTGTTTTAAAGTACCTTCATATAATGAAAAATTGTCTTTAATTTTTTGAATAAACTGTTCCCTTTGTTGAACTGTTGCATTCTTGAAAGCATCATTTAATAATTTTTCTATATAAGCATTATCATTCATTTCACTACTAATTTGATATACTTCGGCAGAGACATTTCCCTCTGCATGAATACCAGTTTTGTCAAAAGTAAATTCATTTCCGTGAGCATCTTTTATTTTACCTGTTTGTTGGAAGTTACTAAATCGTTCATATACAGGAGTTGTAAAAGTAATAGTAGTTCCATTCTTTAATTTAATGACATCTCCTTGATAGGATTCAATCATATCAACTGTAATTCCATCTATATTAGCTTCTTTTAAACTATCTACGGCCTTTTCATTTGATGACTTTAAAAGAGGAACCCCTAAGCCATCTAGAGATACTTCTTCTACTTGTTTACCTTTCTCATTACCAAAGGTTGGATATACATTTGAAACATGAGAGGTAGGACGATTGGTATCAAAATCAATATCTATATTTGACAGTAAAGAAGTTTTTATTTTAGTTGCCATCTAATCCCTCCTTTATATTCTTTTTGAAATCATTGGAATCATTTCATACACCAAACGTTGTTGCAAAGATTCCTGAATATTTTGAATCGTTTCGAACTCTTTTTCATAACCAATATGATGATCGATCATAACACTTTTTTCCACATTACTTCTAGTCATTTGATAATGATCTTCTAATTCATCCATTTTTTTCTCAAGTGTTCTCATTTGTTTTAATAACAACTGATATTGTTGTTTCTTTACCATTTCTTCTGAATTCATATCACATCAAATCCTTTAACTGTTTTTCTACTTTTATCTTTGTTTCTTGATAACCAAGTAGTGCTTTTTCCATTGATGATATATCATATTGTTGATTTACTTTAATCGTTCGAAACTTCGTTAAAAAATCATCTTCTATCGCATGAAACTGTTCTGTATTATCGGATAAATAATCATGTGATAAACTTGCAAATAACTTTGACATAGAATCAAATAAAAGAGACTCTTCTTTATGATACATCTTTAACTTTTCAATTGCCTGAGCAAATTTTTCCTCTTCTATAAATTGTTCCATATCAATATTCTCCTTCTAACTCTGATATTTTTTGTACTTGCAATTCGTTTATCTTCTTATTTACATGACTTTCTAATTCTTCCATTTTATAAAATAACTGTGATAATTGATCTCTAGTTTTTTGAACTTGTTGTTGTAACTTGATAAAATCACTTTTCTCTTTTATTAATAAAGTTGCTACTTCTGGATACGTCTCTACAGATATCGAAGTACAGATTTGAATACAATCTTGAATTTGTTCTAAATATTTGTCAAAAGAATGAATCACATTCTTTTTTTCACTTAATTGAATCTGTAGTCTAGTACCAATCTTCTCATATTCTGTAATGATATAATCATAAATATCTTTTAAACGATACAATTCTTCAATCACTGTCTTTACTTGATTCTTTTCTATATACATTGCATCATAAAATTTCTTAGAACGGTTATCATTCCAAAAAAAAGAAGAAGAAGAAACTACATGATAAAAATTCATATAAATTTCTTCATATTCTTCTATACAATGATTTAATTGTAATACCGTTGTTTTTAATTTATCAATATGAATTTCCATATTATCACCTGGTATTCTTTATATCATTTTATCCTTCAGAAGAAAATGCTTGTGATACTTTTCCTTCTGTATCAGAATAACTTTCAACTGTATTGTTGATTGCTGTTCTTGATTGATTTGAAATTTCTTGAGTAGCATTATCAATCTTTGTTTTAATAACTCCTAATGAGTTAATCAAATTACTAGCTTGATTTCCACCAATAAATCCACAATTTTGTACTGCTTGTTGAGCACTTGTTAGTGCTGATTTTGCTGAATCAGCAATTGAAGTTAATTGATTTGCAACTGTTGTGGCTGATGATAAATCAATTCCTCTTACTCCACCAATATTTTCACGAATCACACTCGTATCAATTGTTTTTGAAATTGCTGAAAATGATTGTGGAGAATATGATGAATCTGTTTGTGCAGCCCATGCTTGTCCAGCACTATTCATTGAAGCTACAACACTTTCAAAAATTGCATTTGAACTTGTAATTAAACCGTCAATTGCAGGTTTAAAAGAATTATTAAAGAATGTTTGTGCTTGATTACAAGCCCATTTATCAGCCATACCATTTACAAAACGAGTCTGCATATCATTTCCTAAAGCTTGAATTAAATTTTCATATGCAGCTTTTACAGAATTGATTGATGAATTTACTACATCAGGATTAAATCCAGTTAATGCCATATATAATGCCTCCTTTATATCATAGATAGTATCCTATCTAGTTTCATATTAATATAAGTTTTTTTAATTGTCAATTACAGTTTACAATTATTTACAATTATATATTGCAAGCAACTAAAAACAATTCTGTTCCATTTCGAATATCTGTATTCAATACCAATTCATTATTTTGATAAATTTTTCCTGTATCTTTATTCAACAAGATATAGTTCACATTTTCTGGAAGAGAAAAACTACTCAAATCAGATACAGATTTTATGAATAGAATTTTTAATCTCCATATTACTTCATTAATAGGTACAAATACATCAAAACTCGTATCTAATTCTGGCACAATTAATCTTACTAAAACCTTATTCTTCATGGTCATCACCTGCATCTTCTGTTACAAAAAAGTCAATCCATTTACAAAGTGTTGCTAAACCATCATCGACAAAATATCCCATATCATTTTTATAGTTTTTAGTCATATCACGAGAAACATTTGATAAATGTAATAAACTTTGATCAGAGATTCCTCTACCGATCCATACTCCTTGATTTACATTAAATATACTTGTAAACCATGGTTCAAATACATACTTTTTAATTTTTAATGAAGAATCAGCAATCACTAAAGATAAATTTTCATATTCTTTCATCTTTTGAATCAATACTTGTAAACGACTCGTATCTTTTAATTTTGTAATCCATCTATCAAAATCATAGATAAATACAACCAATTGTGGTTTTTGTACCATAGATATTGATTTTTCCAATGACGTAATCATATCTTCCAATATTTCATTAAAATGTTGATTATAATATTGGTGGAAACATGTTTGATAGTTTCCTAGATTAGAAGATGCATCCCATAACATCGTATGAACACCCTTCATCTGTTCTAATACCAGAGATAAACTGCAAATAAAATGTGTTGTATTTTCTAGTTTTGTAGAAGTAACAATATTTCCTAGACTATTTAAATAATCCATATAACAGATTTGTAAATCACTTTTTACAATTCCAATTGGAACGCGGTGAATATTAGATATATATTCTTGAATATCAGATAATTTAATCACATCAGGAAGTGTTGGAATACGTTTTGCACTGACTTGATTTTTATTCTTTTCTTCCTCGACGAATTCTAAAAGTTTTTGACTCATATTATCTTCTTCATGGAAAATATGAGCTACTTGGAATTCATGAATACCATCATTGTATAATAATCCGCGTCCAGAAATATCTCGTGGCATTACTTTTACTCTTTGATTAAAGATAGAAGTGTATTCATCATTATCTTTAACATGAAATGCATAAATATTCCTACAATTTTGCGCAATTTTACTTGGTAGAGAATTAAAGGCATTTACAGTAAAGATAAAAATAATACCATAACGTTCAGAATCACGTACTAATTCTGGCAACAATTCATAAATGTCAGGATTATTTTCATAAATAGAATCAAAATTATTCAAAACCATTACCTGTACTGGTAAATCATCTTTTCCTGATTCTATATAATTATGATATTCTCCTCCATAATCACGTAAAATACGTTTTCTATTTTGTAATTCTTCACGAATCATTTTTAATAAATTGTGATATTTCTCATCTTCTGATGCGAATACCATCCCACCAACATGTGGACAAGATAAATAGCTACGCAATGATTCAGAACCGTAGTCAATCATATAAAATTGAATCTGAGATGACGAATAATTTCTCATAGTAGAATATAACAATGTATTTAAGAATAATTCTCGTTCTATCCCATCTGTACCATAGATAATTGTATTTCCATCATCTAAATAGTGATACATAACAATACCTTGTTCCTGTTTTTCTGGAGCATCGTATTCTCCTATAATTGCTGAAGGATTATTTGAAAATGTTACTTGATATTTATTTTCCAAATCACTTTCTAAAATAAAATCTGGAACATTATCTAACCATAATTTTCTAGCATATTTCTTTTCTTGATTCGCAACTGTGATAATCATATTCATGATTGCTGATAATTGATCACCCATAGCTGTTGTTTTATTACCACTAGAAATTTGTGTATTTTTAATATCATTTCCGCTCTCATCGATAAAGTCAACACTACGATCAATATGTTTGATAATACGTTCTGATGGATAATATTTATCTCCACACCAAGCAGATTGTCCTAATGCGAAATATTCATTATATCCTACTTCTAAATAGAAACGTCCTGTTTGTCTTAAATAAGCCGCATCTGGTACTTTTAATACTTCTTTACTATCTGATTCATCTTGTACTTTTAAACAAACACGGAACTTCGTATTCGACCAGATCTGATCATTGACTACACCACTTGGTTTTTGAGTTGCTAGAATAAGATGAATTCCTAAACTACGTCCAATACGAGCAACACTAATTAAATTATCCATAAATTCTGGTTGTTGTACTTTCAATTCTGCAAATTCATCACAAATAATAAATAAATGTGGTATAGGCTCTTGTAATTTTCCCTCTTTATAAAATCTTTGATATTTATAAATATCAATGGTACTTTCTCCTAATTGCTCTCTGGCTTGATTAAAAATCTCTTGTCTTCTTTTAATCTCACTATCAATACTTACAAGAGTACGATTTAATTCCGCTTTATCTAAGTTGGTAATCGTTCCAGCCAAGTGAGGTAAGATGACATTAGTTGCTTTATTTTCAAATGCAAACGCTAATCCTCCACCCTTATAATCAATTAGGATAAATGCTACATCGTCTGGACTGTAATTAATCGCCATAGAAAGAATATAGGTAATAATAAATTCTGATTTACCACTACCAGTCATACCAGCAATTAAACCATGTGGACCATGCGCTTTTTCATGTAAGTCTAAATACATTAAGTTTTCTTGGCTATCAACACCAATTTCTGCTTTTAAACTAGTTGTAGAATCATTTGTATTCCAACGATTTAAAACATTTAACTGTTCTACTTTCCCTACTTTTTCCATCTCTAAAAAAGAAATAGAATCTGGAATAGAAGAAACACCATCTTCAAACTCAATTGGTATATTAGATAACTGTTTTACAACATCCATCATATTAATATCGTATTTTATTTCATCTGTAAAAGTAACTTGTTCTTGATTTTCATAAGAATTCTTTAAAATACCAGAACTATTTTCTCCCACAGAAATAAAGTTATTACATTTACTTGGTAATTTACTCAATCTATTTTCTAAGATGACCAGACTAAATCCTAAATTTTCATCAATCTCTGTAATTAATTTAATCAATTCATGATATCTAACTTGATCATAATCATCAATGACAATAAAATAATATGGTTTTAAAGTCATGGAGTTATGACTCTCTTTTTGCTGCATACGATTATGAATTTCTAACTGTAAATAATCCGCTACGTTCTTAGTACTTTCTAAATCATCAGCAAAAAAACGAATACTTTCTTCATTATTAAAACAATGTTTTAAATATCTTAAATAATTCCATTGTTCTTTACGCTCTTGATTTGTAAACAAGACAATCTTTACATCTTCATAACTGTAAAATGTCATCAATTGTAATAATATATTATGCATTAAATGCATTACCTTATAACTCGTTCCCATAATAGCTGTTGTTTTATTTTGATAAAACGAATACCCAATTGGAACATTAGAAATATATTGAAATTCTGCTACTAATCGATCTGCTTGTTTACGAAGTTCATCTTCATCAACTGTAAAGCCTTCATCAGGATACTCTATTTTGACATCCAAATGTTCTTGACCAATTCCTAATCGCGTTACTAAGAAATCACTTTGGTCTATTCGTTTATCCCAAAAATTAATTCCTTGATGTTTGATAATATTTAAACATTGATCTACAGTTAACAAATTTTCAAATAAAATATCTGTTTGTAACTTAGCTTCTTGTAATAATTCTTCTCTTTTCTCGTTTAAATACTTTGTATATTTCTCAATCGTCTCAAGACGTTTCTTCTTCTTCATTTTACGATTATAAACTTGTGTTACCATTGGCCATACAATCATAGAAACTAACATAGCGCCACTTGTAACTAATTGTGGCCATGATGAAGCCCAAGTTGCTTCTTTTGCCGAAATACGCATCAACGTGTTCAAAAGCATCGTTCCCGACATAACCCCCATCGTCAACATTGGACCCACTACTAAAGCAATTGGCATCTCTTCTTTACTCTCATCTCTTGGTGGAGCACTTAATTTAATCACCTTAGTCTGAATCATTCTACGTAAACGTGGTGGTTTTGAAAAATAAGAATTTTTTGAATATAATTCCAAATTTTTTATCTCGACATTTTCTGGAGTCTCTTCTTCCGGAAACTGATAATATTGTAATTTACTTAGTTCTAAATTCACAATGATTTTCTGTTCTAAACGACGAACAAATACAGTTCCATTCAAGAAAATCATCTGCAATCCATATATATCTAGAACATCTCCATTTTTTATATAATAAGCAGCTTCTTTTAATGCAATCCGATTGACATAAATATTTCCTTTACCAATACGCTCTATAACGAGTTTATCTTCACGATAATATATTTTAGCAAATACCCCTTGCATATATGGAATCAAGTACTGAATACTACAATTTTGTTGATTTCCAATCGTAATTTGTAAGTCTTTTTGATATGTATATAACTGGAAACCTGGAAATACAACTTCTTGAGCATATATCAAGTAATTTTTTTCATCTCTTCGTAAAACATAAAATTGGTTTGGCTCTAACTTGGTCTCTTTGACATACTGATTTTGATCAATGATTTTAACATCAGAAGTACTACACAATACCCAACTTCCATCTTTCGCTTCAATGTGAATGAGTTTACTTTCCTCTTGGTCATTCTCATCAAATCCAAAACTACCAAAGACTTGTTGTGGTAATAAAAAATCAATTTTCTTATCATTCAAATACAGTATTATCTTCATGAGCCTCACCCTTATTATCTCTTCCATCATATCATAAATTTAATAAAAAAAGAAGAGCTCTCAGGCCTTCTTTGCATTTTTATCTTGATTAAAAATGAATAATTTACTAAAGATATAATTAATCACAATGACAACTACATTCATAATTACTTTCGCTAACATCTTATTTGCCATCATCACACTTACAAACAAATACATTCCAACCATATCTACTACGTATGAAAATAAACGAGCAGCAAAGAAAGAACTAATTTCCTTTGTCAATTCCTTACGATTTGTCGTCTTACTCTCAAAGACAAACACTTTATTTGTAACATATGCGAAAATAACAGATACAATCCAAGCTATTGTATTATTTACATAAGTATTAATTCCAATTAAATCCATAATAAAAAATGAAACAATATTGACAACTGTAGTTAAACCACCAAATACTAAATAATTAATCATCTCTCGATACTGATTATACCAACTTGTATGATTGTCTTTTTTAATGTAATTATCTAGTAATTTTATAAATTTCTTTTGATTGGAATGAAATTTCTTAGGTTTAAACTTCTTTATTTTTTTAATAGCAGTTCCTAATTCATTTAAATCTTCTACACCTAATAAATAACCATCTTTTTCAAACTCAGATATAATTTGAATTTGATGATCATTGACATGTTCTTTATATTTCTTTAAACGAGGAACAGCAATTATTTTTTTATCTTTCTTTAAACTATCCAAAATAGTTCCTACTCCACCATGAGTAATAATATAATCTGCTTTATCAATATACTGATTAAATTCATCCATGGATAAGAAATCAATTACTTTCATACGATCTGTTTTATATTTTGTTTTCCCACTCTGTACAATTACTTCATCTTTTATAGTACCATTTTCTATTTCATAATCAATTGCTTTTAATAATCGAGAAAAATCTTTATCATTTGTTCCTAATACTACAAAAACCATTAATAAATCCAACCTCCATATTTTGAATCTTTATATAATTTTGTCATATCTTTCCATTGGACGATAAATAAATCAGAAATTGGATAAAGTAATTTACCAGTTGCTGTTTTGGTATGAATGTTGGCAAAAGATTCAATATAAATAATACGACTACCCATGATTTTACCAATACAACACATTGGTCCCGCTGTATGTGTTCCAGTAGTAATAATATAATCTGGATGTACTTTTAAATAAAAATAAGCGCTTTTAAAACAATTTGCAAGTAATTTAAATGGATATGTAATCGGATGTGATTTTGTTCCATAAATTAAAAAATCAATACGTCCTGCATATTTATCTTTTAAACTTTTACTAGATTTTGTTTTCTCTGTAATGATGTGATAATCATATTTAGAAAACATACTTTCTAGTTGCATCAACTCGTTAAAATGTCCCCCTGTTGATGAAATAAATAATACTTTTTTCATGTTCTTCACCACTCTTATTATACAATACTTTCTTCCATTCGTCTATGAAAAAAGAGCTAAGAATTAATAGCCCTATTTTTTTGATTTTGTATGATGAATAATATAATTTTCAATAATAAAGCGTGGACGTCCTTTTGTTTCCATATATATTTTTCCAATATATTCTCCAATGACTCCAATTGATAAGATTTGTACTCCTCCTAAGAACCATAGAGAAATAATTAAAGAACTCCATCCAGCAACTGTAAATCCTAATACATGTCTTACAATTGTATAAATAAACATAATGACACTGATAACAGAAATCAAAAATCCAATTGCAGTAATAAAACGAATCGGTTTTACACTGAATGAAGTAATTCCATCTAAGGCAAAGTTTAACATTTTCTTTAATGGATATTTACTTTCACCAGCAAATCTTTCATTTCTTTCGTATTCCACAATGGTACTTGGAAAACCAATTAATGGCATAATTCCTCTTAAGAATAGATTTACCTCTTTAAAGTTTTCTAATGCATTTAAGGCACGTTTACTCATAAGACGATAATCTGCATGATTATAAACAGATTCAACTCCCATACGAGACATTAATTTATAAAAAGCAAGTGCTGTTGTTCTTTTAAAGAAAGTATCTTTCTTTCTAGAAGAACGAACTCCATACACAACATCATTACCATCATAATATGCATCTACAAATTTATCTACTGCATTGATATCATCTTGTAAATCTGCATCCATAGAAATAACCATGTCTGCATCTTCTTTTACAGTCATAAGTCCTGCTAATAATGCATTTTGATGTCCACGGTTACGAGATAGATTAATTCCTCCAAATAAGTGATCTTTTTCACTATAAGAAGAAATTAACTCCCAAGTTTTATCCTTTGAACCATCATTTACAAATACAACATGAGAATCAGGTGAAATTTTCTTTGCTTTTATCAACTGATTCATTTTTTCTTTTAAACGTTTTGAAGTTTCTGGTAATACTTCTTCTTCATTATAACAAGGTACTACAATATACAACTTATCCATAAATTATAACTCCTCTGCAAAATTCTTTTGTAAACGATAGAAAATTCTATAGCCCACATACAATAAAACTAAGCTAAATACAGCAATAATAGCCAACCCTTGTAAATCTGGCATTGTCTGATAATAAAGTGTATCTCTAAATCCTTGAATGACATAAGCCATTGGATTAATCTTGAACACCCAGTCAAATGCTTTTGGAATCATACTCATAGAATATACGATTGGTGTAGCATAGAATAATGCTTGAATTACAACACCAATGATATGTTCTAAGTCTCTTAAATAAACTGTAACAGATGATAGGATAAATACGAATCCTAAAATCAAAATATATTCAATCAAAACATACAATGGGAAAAAGATTAAATATTTACTAAATCCAATTCCTGTAAAAATCAAAAAGATAAAAATGATTACACAAGAGATTAA
Source organism: uncultured Mycoplasmatota bacterium (assembly GCA_900557185.1). Lineage (GTDB taxonomy): Bacteria > Bacillota_I > Bacilli_A > RF39 > UBA660 > UMGS2016. The sequence goes on along the minus strand of USRP01000005.1, from coordinate 21,325 downwards.
GAAGTTAACAAGTCCACTCGTTACAATGGAAATTGGTAATATCTCTCTTGGAAAATATACCTTCTTTAAAATATTAGCATTAGCAATTACAACAGCTGCACCTTGGGTAATTCCTGTCGTAAAGAATGTCCAAGGAATTAGTGCTGTCATCAAAAACATTGTATAGTTTTTTTCTGGTGACTTCAAAATGATTGGGAAAATAATCGCATAAACCATTAACATTAGTAATGGGTTTAAAAATGACCATAAAATTCCTAAAAATGATTTTTTATACTTACCACGAATTTCTTTACGGATACTCGTTCTCAGAAATTCACGATATTGACTTAATCGTTGAAATACATTCATTTTCTTCCACTCAACTTTCTTTTTAAGATTCTTTTAATACGACGATACTCTAAGGCAATAAACTTAAAGACTAAACGAACAAGTAACACTGGAACCATAATAATAGATTCGAAAAAGTGTTTAATTTGTCTTGCAATTTCATAGAAGAAACGGAAACATAATTCAGCTTCTTCAGGAACATGTAATCTTGCTGCAAGGGCTTGTCCTTTTAACAAGAATCTTTCTTTTTTACTTAATTCTTCCATTGGTTTATCCATACCATAAACATCACGATTATATTTTGTAACTAACCATTGATATTGTGGTTTGTCAGCAAGAAAGAACATTGTAATTAACTCTTTTGTAATATCTAAATGATTTGTAAGATCACTCGTTTCTGGCATTTTTTTACTGAATAATTGTTCGAATTCTTTTTGCATATTCTCAGCCATATTATCAATCGTAAAGCCATCTAAGATACGTTTACGACATGCCTTCTTATATTGGTCTAAATGACTTGAAATCTTTAAAATTCCATCGACATAATTTTGAATATCTTCTTCTTGATAATTAAAATCAAAAATATCTTCTTCATTTTGTAAACATGGAACAATAACACCAGTATCTTTATTAATCAATTCTTTTTGACCACCAACATCACAAGATACGACTGGCACTCCCATTGCTAATGATTCATATGCAGTAAGAGCTAATCCTTCTTTGATAGAGCAATTTAATGTCATATCACTAATGGCATATAATTCATCTGGTTTATCTGTCTTTCCTAAAAAACGAACATAAGAATCTAATCCTTGATCACGAGCAATTCTCTTAATATCAGGAAGTAATGGTCCATCGCCAGCAATTAAGAATAACACATCTTTTTTCTTTTCCACTGTTTTCTTAATAATTTGCATCAATAAGAATGGACGCTTTTGATAATCAATACGAGCAATTAAAGAAATAATTGTTCGATTCGTTGGAATATGATACTGTTCCTGTAATGCTTTTTTATCATATTTTTCAGGATTAAATTTATCAGCATCTACTCCAATATAAACAGTTCCTACTGATTCTGGATTTCTTTTAAAGTAATCTACTAAAATACGTTCACTATTTTGATTACAGAATAGTGTTTTATCAATCACAGAACCAACACCAGCAGAATCTCTTGAATATCCTCCATTACGGTTATACCATTCTTCCATATGAATATAATCCATAATTGGCATTGATGGATATTTCGCACGAATATATGGTAACATCGCATATCCACTCTGACTATTTGTATTTAATACTAAATCAATCTTTCTTGATTCAATAATATAGTTAATAAACGCTAACCAATCTTTACGATCTATAAAACTAGATAGATCAAATACATCATCACATAACTCACTATACTGTTGACGCCATGCATATTCAGTTGGTTGCATAGATAGTACTGTAAAACGATATTTATCTTTATCAACTAAACGAATTAGATCTAAATTAAATTTATCAGCACCACCTAAAACCATCCATGGAATGATAATTAAAATATTCTTTTTGCCATCTTTTTTATACTTTGGAATAACAACCGTATCAATTTCTTCACGTATCATATCCCAATTATAATCATCTTTTGGGTATTCAATCGCTTTGACACGATTATTTACCTTATCGGCATATTGTTTTACCATAGATAGATTATCTTTATGGTTTTTTCTAGCACTGTTTAATTGTCCACCATGCATTCTACGATACCAAAATCCATAATAACTCATATGAATTGGAAACTTATTTTGAGCAATTAATTTTAACCAGAAAATCCAATCTTCATATAATGCTTTACCTTCTAATTCATATCCTCCTACAAATAGATAATCTTCTTTTTTTATTAAAGCATGAGAAACTAAAATATTTTCATACTTCATACGATCACTTGAGAAATTCTTATTCCAAGTATTTTCTTCTTCTCCAAAGTTAATATTATCAGAATAACACCAACTTGCTTCTGGATGTGTATTCATAGAAAAATATGAAGTTTCTAAAAATGTTGGATCCATCAAATCATCATCGTCGATTAATACAATATACTTTGTTTTCTTATTAGAATGTTCTACTCCATAATCACGAGCTTTAGCAGGTCCAGCATTCTTTTTATGTAACACTTGAATACGAGAATCCATCTTCTCTAATTTCTTGAAGTATTCTAAGCTTTCATCATTTGTAGATTCATCATCTACAATCAACCATTCAAAATAAGGATATGTTTGGTTTAAGATACAGTTGGCTAATTGAAAAATCTTATCACTTGGATTCCAAGATGGAGTGATAATACTAATCACTGGATCGTGTTTTTCAAATTGTCTCTGTGGTCGTAACGTACGACCAGGCTCTAAACGATAATCGATATTTGCCATAAATACACTTCCTAACTACATTCTTTTAAATATTCATTTACGACATCTTCGGTATTTCCGTCCATACGAATACGTCCATTAGATAACCATACAGCACGATCACAGAACTTCTTAACAGCACTCATACTATGTGTTACAAACACCATCGTTTTTCCCTCTTTTTTTAGTTCCATCATTTTCTCATAACAACGTTCTTGGAAATGTTGATCTCCAACCGCTAAGATTTCGTCAATTAACAGAATTTCCGCATCTACATTGATTGCAATGGAAAATGCCAGTCTCATATACATTCCAGAAGAATAAGTACGTACAGGGTTATCAATATATTCTCCTAACTCAGAAAAGGAAATAATATCATCTAATCTCGCATCAATTTCCTTTTTTGATAGTCCAAAAATAGAAGCATTAAAATAAATATTTTCACGCCCTGAAAAATCTGGATGAAATCCAGCTCCTAATTCCAATAATGATACTAATTTTCCATATGTTTTAATTGTTCCCTTATTTGGATAAATAATCTGAGTCATTAACTTTAATAAAGTACTTTTCCCACTTCCATTAATACCAACTAAGGCAACTGTTTCACCTTTACGAATTGTCAAAGTAATATCACTCAATACTTCACGTACTTCATGACGATTACGATTCCAAAAAAGAATTCTTTCTTTTAACGTATTTGCTTTATCGTAATAAACTTTAAATGATTTATCTACATCATTCACTTCAATGGCGATGTCATTGTTCTTGTCTTTTTTCTTTAGCATGCTAACACTCCATTTCTCTTTTTATTATAACATAATGCCTGATAGAAGCCAAATAAATCACTGAAAAATCAATGATTTATTTTTTTCCTTCAATTAAATTTTCAAAAATTTCTAACATCTTATCATTAAATTTTTGTGGATCAAAAGGCTCTGAAATCTCAAAACCATGGTCTAAAAATTGTTTCATACCATCGTAAATAGCACTCGCATTATTTTCTACAACAATTCCATAACGGTTCTCTATCTCTCGATAATCAGATACAGCCGTTGTAACAATTGGTTTATTTAAGGTCATTGCTTCTACAAAAACAACAGGATAACCTTCGTATTTAGAAGATAATAATACGGCATCAGCCTTTTTATAGTATGGATAAGGGTTCTTTTGTTTACCAAAGAATATAATGGTATCATCTAACCCTAAGATTTTAACTTGTTCCATGTATTTTTGATGATTCACACCATCTCCAACCAACCATACTTGGAATTGATAACCTTCTCTTTTTAAACGATCTGTCGCATCAATAATACGGGATAGACGCTTTTGATGTTCTTCATGTCTTCCCACATTGACAAAGGTAATTCCTTTCTTCTCAACATCGATTGACTCATTAGCCTCTTTTCTCATAGTTTGATAATCAATCATATTATTACATACCATAGAACGATTTTTATACTGTGGAAAATATTCTAACATAGTATTCATATTATCATAAGAAACATATACGTGATGACGAAATTTTTTCATCTTTACACGGCGAAAAAACTTTTTCATCTCACGGACATTACCATTATAAAGCTGATAATAATTGTTATGAACCCATAAAGCAGTTTCTTTTGAGGCATTCAATGCAAGATGTGCTCCAGGAATCGAATATGTAGCGAATGAAATCGCAAAATCATATTTATTTTTATGGCCTATTTTCCATTTTATTAAATGAAGACGGTTTTTAATTTTTCTAACAAGGACATTTTTAGAATGATCTAATGCATATTCAATCACATGAATATGTTCTGGCAATTGATCTAAAAAGATACCTTCTTTCTTTTCTAACACTAATGTAATATCATATTTATCCTTATCTAAAACATGTAATAAGTTAACTAATGCTTTTTCTATCCCCCCTAAAGAAAGAGAATAAGCAGTAAAGAATATTTTCTTTTTCATTTACCATCACCAAATCTTTTCTTAGAAGCAATTTTACCAGGAATATAAAGACAAGTAAATAAAAATTGATTCCAACCAGAAATATATTTTGAAGCTTCTCGGAACGTACGTTTTGTTAAGTAAGTAAATAAAATATAATGTTTAATGAGATATAATCTTCTATGAAAGTGTACTCCTTTCATGTTATAATTTAATGCTTCTTTAAAAAACTCAAAATATCCGTAAGGGTTATTCTTAAATATTTTCTGTAATCCCTTAGTATAACCTGTATCTTGATATTCACAGATCATAATCGGTGTTGTATGAATCAATAATCCTTCTTTTTTCTCATCCATTCGATAATACATACGAGCTTCAGTACTAAATCTTTCTTCATGTTCTAAACGATATTCAAATTGCTTTCGATAATCTGCTTTAAAAGTTAATACCATATCAAAATCAGCGTTTTCACGATAGTGTAAATCATATAGTTTTCTAACCTTACCATTTAATCTATCAGGAATTGTTTGATTATGCTCAGTTAATTCTTTTTCATAAATAACACCATATATTTGATCGTTATCTTTAATTTTCTCATAATCTTCTACAATCATGTGAAAGATATGAGGCATAAAATAGTCATCATCATCCATTTCAATAACAATATCTCCTGAAACATGGGGAATTAAATGGTTTAAAGCAGCCATTTTTCCTTGATTCTTTTGTGTATAAAAGTAAATTGGAAAGTTAGCTTCTTGTTGCCATGTTTCAACCATATCTTTTACGGTGATAGGAGAACCATCATCCATGATTAACCACTCAATATTAGAATAATCTTTCGCATTTTCAAAAATACTATTCTTTAAACGAGGTAATAAATCTCTTCTATTATAAGTAGAAGTAATGATTGATATTTTCATATTACTCACCTAACAATTCTTTTAATTCTTCTAAAATAGAGGCATTAGAAAATGACTGTGTAACTTTCGCTCCATCTTTTTTTTCTATCATCTTCTCGATTCCTTCCATAATTCCTTTTTCTGTATTTTCTACAATCATTCCTTTATCATAGTTTACTAATACTTCTTTTGCAGCACTATCTGTAATTAATATATCTTTATTTAATACTTTCGCTTCTAATAACACCATAGGGTAACCCTCATAGTAAGAAGCTAGTAAAAAAGTATCAGCATGTTTGATGTAAGGATAAGGGTTTTCTTTCTGACCTAATAAAACAAAGGTATCTTCTAATCCATACTCATGAATTTTTTGTTGGAGCTCTGTTCGTAAAGGTCCGTCACCAATCATATAAATACGGTGTAATACTTTATTTTGAATAAGTTGGCGATGTACTTCTAATAATCTTAGTACTGCTTTTTGTTCTGTTAAACGAGATACTTGTAAGAAATTAGGTAAATCTCGTTTTATTTCAGTCACTGTAAAGGCGTTGGCTTTTTCTGTAACAACATGTTCATCGATGTAATTGTAAATGACTTGTTTTGGAATTTGATTATGAGGAAAAATCTGTTCAAACTTCTGTAAATTATCTTGTGATACAAAGATTAATTTGTGATATTTTTGATAAGCATGCTCACTTAATTTTCTTTTCATATAGTGATTTCCATAGACACAAACTAAGTCATTATGAATCCATGCATATTTCATAGTTTTTGAGTTACTACTCATAAGCCAAGTTATTGGTCCTTCTAAGAAGGAAATTTCTAAATCGTATTGATTCTTAATATACTTTTTATAAATATGATGGCGGAAGAAGGGAAGTACAAACTGGAGAGAGAACCATATCTTTTTCCACTTTGGATAACTATCATATGTATGTGGGTAAAGAGACTGAAAATGTATTTTCTCATCTAACTGTTTTTCGAATTCACCATCTCCATAGATTGAGAAGATAGTAATATCGTAATCGTTTTTAAAATGATTGACAATATCGATTAAAACACGTTCTGCTCCTCCCGGTCTTAAACTTGTAATTCCAAATACTATTTTTTTCATGCGACCAACTCTTTTCTTTTCTCATTTAATAAGAGGAATAAAATAGCAATGATAACCATGCATGAAACATGGAAGAAAGTATATCCTGCCATCATTGATAATCCAAATGTTAAGAGTGTTCCGAATAAATAAAAGGCATAAACAGGTGTTACCCTTTTAAAATAATGGAAAAAGTCAATGCAAGATAAAATAAATATTGCCATATACACTCCCATATATAATATAAAACCAAAGATTCCAAAATTAAATAGCATAGCAGGAACTTCCATTTCTAGTGTCATTTCACTATAATTTGCTAAATAACCATTACCAAATAAGATACGAAGAGGACTATGTTGTTCTTTTACTAAATAAGTATGATATAGAAGTTGTTGTACTCTACGATTAGAATTACTTAAATTCCACTGATTAGCTGTATGGTACATATCTAGTAATGCCTGTTGTTGCGCTTGATCCATAAAATGTTCATCCATTAGTCCATCCTCAATTTGATGAACATAATCTAGAGCATCACCAGTAATGTGTGATTCTTCTTTGGTTGTTGTATCTACCACTTGATTACTTTCTTCTTCTAAGTGTTTTTGACGTTCTAATGTATTAGAACCAAAAATAAATACGCCAATTCCAATGACAGCAACACACATAATACCAATGGTAATTACTTTCTTTGAAATTTTCTTTCGCTTTTTAGAAAATAAAAGCATACATAAAAGAAAAGCAATTATCACAAGTGGAAAACCTAATAGTCCTACTCTTGTACCTAATAAACACATTAAATAAATACCTGTCAATAAAACAAGAACAATTTGATGTTTCTTTTTTTCTTTCATAAATAAAGGTAATACGATGACTAAACATAATAATAGAATAGATCCTACTGCATTTCCTGATGAATTCCAACCTTTGTAGCCAATTCCATCAATATAAGTGTGTGATGAGGTACCACTTAATATCGATATATATAAAAGAGCAATATATCCCCACAAGAAATAAGAAACATATCGTGGGATATCATCTAATTTTTTTTCTTGACGGAAACGATATAAAATATAAAAGATAACCATCATATAAGTATAGTTTAATAAATACTGTATTTCGTGAAAAATAGATCCATATGCACTATTTGTATGATAAGCATAATAACAGCCAGCATGACTTAATGCATATAAGAAATAGATCAGGCCTAATACAATCATTTTCATCCGATTTTGTTTTTCATGAAGAAATAAATATACAAATAGAATGGTTGGGATTACTAAACGCAGTAATACGGTAGGTGATACTGCTATATCTGGAAACCAATTGTGAAATAGAAAACTAAATGAGTCTAAAAAAGGAGATATGATTAAAAAAAGATAAAATAAATACTCTATTTTCCAATTTTCTTTTATCTTTTTCATAACTTACCTCCAACTCTTAGGAATGCGAAGAATGATTTTTCCAAACGTGTGAAATAACTTCGCTGATAGATAATAAAAAGTACGATTCATATGTCTATAATAGAAATTACGAATGCCTTTTTTTGTCTTTAAAAATTTATTTTTCTTCCAATGAGGAAATTTCTCGTTTAGTAAATCGTAGCCTTCTTTTAAATATTGATTTCGTAACTTTTTATCTTCTAAACTAGAAATACGATAGAAACTTCTTCCAAATATATAACGAACAAATACATATTCTATTTCGTCATGATATTTAGGAAGTAATTTGTTTTGTTGATAATATTCTAGTACGATATTTAAAATATCATATAATTCTCTTACTCTTACATCTTGCGTATTAGCAATTGAATCATCTCTTTGAATATAGTGATAAAGTGGTTCTTTGACATAACCAATATTTTCTGTCCATGGTAATATTTCATAACAAAAAGCGATGTCTTCATAATGTAGTCCTACTGGAAACTGTAATTGTTTTTCTTGTACAAGTTCTGTTTTATATAATTTATTCCATGCTGGTACACGAATATCGGTAAAATAATTATCTTCGACATTAGAACGATCAATAACTTGGCGGTCAGGATATTCCCATATATAATCACATTCTACCATATCGTACTTTCCACGAATGGCTTCTTGATACATTTTCTCATACATTGTTGTTTCAACATAGTCATCACTATCTACAAAAGCAATATATTCTCCTTTTACATGTGGTAAAGCATAATTTCTAGCATCAGATAATCCTCCGTTTTTCTTTTTAAAAGGAATGACTCTTGAATCCATTTTCGCATATTTATCAATTATTTTCTGACTATTGTCTTTGGTTCCATCGTTAACAACAAGAATCTCAATATCACGTAATGTTTGATTGACTAAACTCTCTAAACAACGGTCTAAATACTTTTCCACATTGTATACAGGTACAATAATACTGACTTTCATATAATCATCCTATCTATTTTACAATTCGTTTCATATAAAAACATAAATGATGTTTTACTAGATATCTTTTTACTTTGCGCATGAGATTATCATTTCTTAAATATTTCCATACTTCTCTTTTTTCCAATTTCTGAGCAAAATCTTTTAAACCTTGATCAGGAAGAGATTTTCCTTTAATTAATAAAGTATTGGTTAAATAACTCATCACATATTGTTTTTCTTCTACATTTAGTGTTTTTAGTTCAGCAATTTGTCTTTTTAAGACATCATATTGTTCAAGTGTGTCATTTGCTTTTTTTACTAACTTTTCAGCATCATTCGAAGTCATAATACTATTACTACGAACAATATAATAATATAGACAATCGGCAATCGATGATACTGTTTTAGCGCATAATACAACATATGGTGTTAATCCGTAATCTTCGTGATATTTTCCTTTTTGATATTGGAACTGATGTTCTAACCAAAATTCACGACGATATGCATAAGACCATGCAGTTACAAAATAAGAGTCAGGTGACAATGTATAAAAAGCTTGCATACCAGTTTGATTTGAAAAGCTCGGAGCTTTCATCATCGTATCTTTTTCTGCTTGTAATATAAATCCAAAATGAATCAAATCAGGTTTATGTTCAATCATAATTGTTTCTTCAATAGATTTTAAATAATCTGGTGAAACATAATCATCACCATCAACAAACAATAAATAGTCACCTGTAGCCTTTTCTACACCATAATTTCTCGCGTCTGATAGTCCTCCATTCTCCTTTTGATAGCCAAAGAAACGAGCATCTTTTTGGACAAATTCATCAATAATTACTTGACTCTGATCAGGACTACCATCATTAACAATAATGACTTCAAAGTTTTCATATACTTGTTTTTGTAAACTGTCTAAACACTGTCTTAAATATTTTTCCACATTATAAACAGGAATTATTATACTAAATTTCATAGCATCACCTACGATTAATCCATGTTCATTATATCAAATGTATAAAAGAGACGCAAGAAATGAAAATAGTCACTATTAAGTGACTATTCCTGTAATAATGATTCTAAATTTTGTTTATAACTGTTTAATTTATCTTGGTATTTTACTACTTTAGATTCTAATTCTGCATTTTTTTCTTGTAATCTTGCTTTTTCTTCCATTACTTGATCTAATTGGCCACGTAAAGATTCATTTTCTGACTGTTCTTCTGCTTGTATTTCTTGTTCTAATGAAGCATGATAATTATCTAATAGCTTTTGAATGTTTTCTTCACTGGCGTAAATTATCACATCATATTGGAACAATTCTGAATAATTATATAAATGTTTTTCTTTTAAACCGTCTATTAATAGAGAAACAGATTTTGAAATGAAAACATTTTCTGGATTTTCTTCACGAATGAAAATAAAGCCATTATTATGAGATGCGATATCAACACTTAAATATTCAGGATAATATTTCGTAACAATTTTAATTTCATTACCAAGAGAATTATCTACTTGCATATCATAAGAATCTAAGAAATCAATAATTAAAGAATCAGACATTGGAATTTTTTTCTCAATTGTTTTTTGTTTTTCAGTAATTGGAGCTTTGTCAGTATATGTTGTATTGACGAATTCTAACATCGAGATTCCAAAAGAAATGCCTAGTCCAATTAAAGATACAATGGTTAAGATAACAGTTCTTTTAATTGGTGTTTTACGGTTAAATAGAAAGTTAAATAATAATTCTAAGATTAAGATATGAAGAATCATTGCAAAAATAATTCCCAGCAATATTCCAAAGTAGAGTACTCCTTGAAATAATAAGACTAACATCACAATAAATGCTGCTGAGAATAGAAATAAGGAAATAGCTAATGGACAAATCAAGATAAAGAAAACCATTATTTTCATAAAGAAGATTGCAACTCTTCCCAGTGCTTCAAAAAAGGCATAACTTTTCTCTGGTCTTATTTCTTTCATTATCTTTTGTTCTGGTAGTAGTTCTACACCCTTACTACTTTTTTCTGTGCTAGTTGATACAGATTGAAAATCATATCGATCTAAATACATCATTTTAAATAAATAAACTAATAATATGATATATAAGATGAAGAAACTACCATTTAATAATAATTCAATTAAGCCTATTACAAAATAGACAAATTGATTACTTCCTAAAGTTAGTATTAAATTGGTTAAACGATTACTTAAAAATACAAATGGAACATATCCTATCAGTAATATAATAGCAATAACAAACATCAAAAATAGACATTTTATGACTTTTTTTAATCCCATTGCATGAAACATATGATAAGTCTTATTCACAAGTTCTAACATACTATCAATTAAATTATTTATGCCATTCTTTTTCTTTTCCCCTACTTTAATATCTGCAACCTCATCATTTGTTAGATCATCTAAACTACATTTAAAGATCTTACACATAGCAAGTAATTTATCCATTTCTGGATATGTCTGTCCGGATTCCCATTTCGATACAGATTGTCTTGTCACATCTAATAAGTCAGCAAGTTTTTCTTGTGACATCTTATTTGCTTTTCTCAAAGCTTGAAGTTTTTCACTAAAACTCATATTATCACCTCGTGCTCATTTTATAATGTAACCCCGGTTGCATACTACCAATTTTCAGTTGTTTTTTTGTTACTTTTTAGTTGCGATTTTATTTTTTTAAAAGAAAAAGTGAATTTTTAAATTGAAAATTCACTCCAAGGATAACGATTCGGAAGTGGTAATGAAAAATGCATGATTTCTTTTGTAGTTGGATGTTGAAAAGTAATCGCATGGGAAAAAAGAGCGATTTGTTGTCCAGGTTTGGCTTGTTTAGAATATTTTTGATCACCAAACAAAGGATAACCATGGTGAGAAAATTGAACACGGATTTGATGAGAACGGCCTGTTTTTAATTGTATTTTTACAAGACTCATATCTTTTTGATATTGTAAGCGTGTAAAATCTAATATTGCTTGTTTTCCCTGTGGATGAACAGTGACAATATTCTTCTTTTCATTTTTTAATAAGTAATCTTCTAAGTGTCCCTTCTCTTCTATTTTACCTAAAACTACCGCGTAATATTCTTTTTTGAATTGATGTGTTCTTACTTGTTCACTGAGACGACTGGCAGCTTTAGAAGTTTTGGCAAATACCATAATACCTCCTACTGGTCTATCTAAACGGTGTACTAAACCTAAATACACATTTCCTGGTTTCTGATATCTCTTTTTTAAATCTGCTTTCAACATGGTTAATAAATCTAAATCATGACTCTCATCGGCTTGAACTGGTATATTAATTGGCTTTTCAACAACTAATAAATGATTATCTTCATAAATTATATTAATCTTTTGATTCATAACGTCCATATATACCACATGGTAATACCAAATGATTTGTTTCAATTGGTAAACCAACTTCTCCTGTATCGATAATACCTTCTGGATATTTCTTTAAAATGGTTGTTTTTAAAATGTTTTCTAATACTGTACTACTAATACCTGTTGTATAAGAATTGATAAGTACAAATAAAGGTTGATCAGATAATATTTTCATACATGCTTCAATTAAAACATAAATATTGTCTTCAAATTTCCATACTTCACCATTTGGACCTCTTCCATAACTTGGTGGATCCATAATAATCGCATCGTATTTACGACCTCTTCTGGCTTCTCTTTCAACAAATTTTAAACAATCATCCACGATATAACGAATATGATGGTTTTCTAATCCAGATAGTTTCGCATTTTCTTTAGCCCATTGTACCATTCCTTTTGCCGCATCTACATGGACTACTTCTTCTGCTCCCGCATAAGAACATGCGATTGTAGCTCCTCCTGTATAAGCAAATAAATTTAATACTTTAATAGGACGATTAGCACGTTGAATTTTTTGAATCATGTAATCCCAGTTAGTTGCTTGTTCAGGAAATAGACCGGTATGTTTAAAATTAGTAGGAGTTACTTTAAAGGATAAATCTTTATAGTGAATCACCCAATATTCTGGTAATTTACGATAGAATTTCCATTCTCCTCCACCTTTATGACTACGATAATATCTACCATCTACTTGATTCCATTTTCCATCTTTTTCTGTTTTCCATATCGCTTGAGGATCTGGTCTTCTTAGAACGATGTCACCCCATCTTTCTAATTTCTCTCCATTTCCGGCATCAATACAAATATAATCCTTCCACTCATTACTTACTCTCATATTATCCCTACGCTTTCTGAAATTCTTTTTGTAGTACTTCTAAATTTTCTTTGATGGTAGAAACTGCTAATTCACCTTTCAACGTATCTGGAATCTCTGTTAATAAAGAATATTCCTCTAGCATTTCTTTTTGCACTTCTTTTAAATCATGATTCATTAATTTTTCTTTTAACTGTTTCATATCATGCATCATAAATAAAAAATAACTTGCGCAAATAAACTCTGATCTTTCTTCTTTTGTGATTTCTTCAATTAATTCGTAAGATTTATCAATCATATCAGATAGAGCTTTTTCTTTTAATAAAGCACTTCCTTTATCTTCATCACGAATTAAATATTCTTTTAACTCTACTAAAATTGTTTCATTTTCAGACATAATTTACTCCTTTACTATATGTTTCATTTTTTGTTTTCCATTAGTTAAACGATAAGCTTGATCTTCGATTCCTTGTTCTACAAATTGATTTAGTAATATATCATTGTAACTGTTATATTTTAACCACTGATAATACTGTAATTTTTCTTGTTGTAATCGTCTTGGTGTCACAACTGCCCAATAGGCAGAACTCATACATGTTACATCATGATAACACATTCCAAATAAATAAGATAACTTCTCATTATCTTGTAAGTTTTTTTCACACATTTCATAATTCATATTATCGTAGATAATTTCATTTGGAAGATATGGATAATAACGTACAAGGAACATAAAATCATTAAAAATTTCACGATTATATTGGCTGTATTCTGGATATGTATCAATCATTTCTTCGACCATAAAGTCAATATATAATTCTTGAGCACGAGAAAGATAAGAATCAATTACAATTGACGTACTTAATGATGGTTCTATCACTAAATCACGATTTTGATACATCCAATTATAGGCACTATCATAAGAATCAGAAATTAACATTGTCTCATAAGAATACCATAAATTATCTCCACTTAAAATGCCATAAATTGATTCAAAATAAGTTTCGAAATTCCCTGCTGGATAATATTCAATCGATTTAAAGAAATATTTCTTTAAAGTATCAATCCATTCTTTTTGATACATATCATTTTCATTCAATATAAATTGTTTTTGTAACTGTAACCAATATTGATATAATTCTTCTTTACGACTTTTTGATAAAGAAATATTTAAGCAATTCAATTCTTTTAAAAAAGCTTGTTTCATAAAACCTCCGTCAAAATAACCTCCGTTATTTTCTTTTTACTTACAAATTGATTTAAATACCCCTTTAATTTTCTCATATCAATGATTTCAGGATGACGATGGTAATAGTTTTTTATTTCTTGATAATACTCTGGATCTAATTTTTTACGATAACGAACTAATTCAATTAACATTCTCTCTTTATCGTATATTGGAATCCATGTATTATTAACTTGAATCTTAGTGACTCCAATATCATAAATAGCAGCATCCATAAAATATTGTTTGATTTGTGGATCCACAATTCTCCATGCTGGCTTTTTTGTCACAACGACATATTTATCGGGTCTTTTACTAGTCATTCCATGATAGAAAAAGGCACTTTCTAGGGTAAAAATCACATTTGGATGTTTTACTAAAAAAGTTGATAACTCTGTCACATTGCGACGATTGGAATAAACTCCTTTTTCAATTTTAAACATAATTCGTTGATCTACTAATCGTTCGATATCTTTATGAGCATAACCCTTTTTTTTCAAATCTGAATATTTATAAAGCATACCACCCCTCCTTTACACTTTTATTATAACATAATTTAAAAATAAGTATAGGTTTAGTTTAAAAGAAATTTCGACAAAATATTTATAATGTGTTATAATGTACCAGTATTTATGGGAGGACATATGACAAATTATAAAAATAACAACCAATTTTATTTTGAAGTAAAAAATAAAATACCAGGAAAACTAGGACGTACAGGGATTATTCATACTCCCCATGGTGATATTGAGACGCCAGCCTTTATTGCCGTTGGAACAAGAGGTGAAGTACGTTTTGTATCGATGAATGAACTAAAAGAAATACAAGCACAAGCAATGTTAAGTAATGGTTATCATCTTCGTAATGAATGTGAGAAGATTAAAGAACATGGAGGACTTGCATCTTGGTCTGGATGGAATAGTCCTACAGTAACTGATTCTGGGGGATTTCAAGTAATGTCTTTGGGATCAGGGCTTGGAAAAGTAGTTAGTATGGACCGTGAACAAGAAGTAATCAATACTGATCCAAAAGATAGATTAGCTCGTGTTACAGAAGATGGTGTTTACTTCTATGATCCGATTTTACAGAAAGATGATTTTATTGGGCCAGAAGAATCTATGAGAATTCAATGTAATATCGGTGCTGATATTCATATGGCATTTGATGAATTAACATCACTTGCTGATAGTTATGAATATAATGTAGAGGCATTAAAAAGAACCGAACGATGGGCTAAAAGAAGTCTAGAAGAGCATAAAAAACATTGTGATGATTTAGGATATCATCAAGCATTATATGGTGTATTACAAGGTGGTAGATGGGAAGATTTAAGAAGATCTACAGCCAAACATTTATCTAAAATGGATTTTGATGGATATGGACTAGGAGGAGCTTTCTTAAAAGAAGACCTAGGAGAAATATTAAGATGGTGTTGTGAAGAACTACCAGAAAATAAACCTCGTCACTTATTAGGACTATCTAGACCAGATGATATTTTAATTGGTGCCGAGATGGGGGCAGATACATTCGACTGTGTTGCTCCAACAAGAGAAGCTAGACATGGAAGAATTTATACCAAATATGGGAACATTAGACTAGCAAAATATAAAGATAGTCTAGAAGTATTAGATGAACATTGTGATTGTCCTACTTGTAAAAGTGGCATTACTAGAAAAGAATTATGTCATTTATATAAATCACATGATCCAGAAGAAAGAAGAAAATATTATAAACTAGCATCTATTCACAATTTACGATTCATACTAAGATTAACAGAAGAAATTAGAGATGCGATTAATCAAAATTGTTTTGAAGAATATAAAAATAACTTTTTAAAAGATTATTATCATACAGATAAAAAATAAGTATATATCCATTCGATATATACTTTTTTTCTAAGAAAAAAACTCTTATCAGAGTTTTTTAACGTTTACTAAATTGTGGAGCACGACGTGCAGCTTTTAATCCTGGTTTCTTTCTTTCTTTTACTCTTGCATCACGAGTAATGAATCCAGCTTTCTTTAAGATTGCACGATAACTTGTTTCGCTACCTTCATTGGCTTTATCGTATTCTAGTAAAGCACGAGCAATTCCTAAACGGATAGCACCAGCTTGACCATTGAATCCTCCACCATTTACTTTTGCTTCAACATCAAATGTTTCTTCTGTACTTGTTGCAACAAGAGGTTGTTTTAAATCCATAACGTTTGTTTCATAAGGGAAGAATTCTCTTACATCAACACCATTAACAGTAATATTTCCTTTTCCAGGTCTTAAAATTACTTGTGCAACTGAAGATTTTCTTCTACCTGTTCCAATAAATTTCTTATCTTTTGTCATTTAAAACCCTCCTATTTACTTTCCTTTAATTCTACTGGTTTTTGAGCTTGATGTGGATGTTCACTACCAGCATATACAAATAATTTCTTATACATTTGACGTCCTAATCTTCCTTTTGGAAGCATTCCTTTTACTGCTCTTTCAATCATCTCTTCTGGATAATTTTCTTTCATAGTACGAGCAGTTCTTTCTCTTAATCCTCCTGGATAACCACTATGGTTATAGTAAACTTTTGCATCTAACTTATTTCCAGTAAGATTAACTTTTGATGCATTGACAACAATTACATAATCTCCACAGTCAACATGTGGTGTAAAAGTTGGTTTGTGTTTACCACGTAAAATAGTAGCAACTTTAGCAGCTAAACGACCTAAAGTCATATCTGTTGCATCAATTACATACCAATTACGAGATACTTCTTCTTTTTTTTGCATGTAAGTATTTTTCATAATTATCTTTTCCCTTTCCAAATTTTTTTGTCTCATAAGCTGTCCCACGGCTCATGAATGGGATATAAAATGTACCAATTAAAATTGTACTAAAGAAAGCATGAAATGTCAACAAAAATATGAGATTTTCACTTGAAAATGAAAGAATAACTCAAATATATCCTATCATTTTAGTCTTTACTTTTCTAAAACACCTTTCTATAATGAAAATAGAAGGAGGTTTCATATGAATTGTCCAAATTGTCATCACCAACTTACCAAAGAAAAAAATCAATATCATTGTCTACGTTGTGGATACATTTCAACTGGTCATTATTTAAAGAAAGGATTATCAGAACGGCAAGAAACAATATTAGAAAAAGCATTAAGTTCTCATTTTTATAAATTACTATATAATACCAATTTTTATATTCCTTTTCTAATTGGTCCCCTCTATTTTGGGTATTATCAATTCCTATTACTAGGAATTATTCTTGAAAATTTAGAAATTGGTCTCTTTTTGCTTGTTGCTATGAAACTATCTCTTTCTACTGCAATTCTTATCATTCTACTTATCCACATCCTCTATTCAATTTATGCGAACCAAATCTGTATTTTCCTGTGGAAAAAGAAATTAAAGAAAAATCCACAACTAAAACTACAGACTTCTATCATCAATCCAGTTTTTATCATCCTTTCTTTTATTATCATTGCGATAAGTATTTTCCTATTATATCAAGCCAATATCATTCCTCATGGTCTCATTTAAAATTAAAAGTATTATTGTGTATTATTTAACTTTGATACTTAAATTTAAAAATAAATACATATAAAAAAGTTATTTTCTAGTGGAAATAACTTTTTTTATATCATTTTAATAAAAAACATCTTTTAAATATAATCCTTCTGGATTTGCAGTAAATCCAGCTTCTCTTCTATCTTTCGCATCTAATATTGCAATAATATCTTCGCTCCTCTTTTTACCTTCTCCAATTTCAATTAATGTTCCAACGATGTTTCTAACCATATATCTTAAAAAACCTGTTCCAAGAAAACTAATTGTAATTTTATTCACATTTTTAGAATCTCTTACAATACTTGTTTGAACAATACGACGTACATAATCTTCGTGTTCATCATCCGCTTTTGTAAAAGATTTAAAATCATGTTCTCCTTCTAAGTATTTTAATGCTCTTTCCATTTCAACAACATCTAATCGTTTGTTATATTGAAATACATAGTTTCTTTCAATTGGATCATATTCTCCTAAATTCATGCGATAAATATATTCTTTTGCTTTCACATGATATCTAGCATGAAATGTATCTGGTACAGGAACGATTTCTTTTACATAAATATCTCCTGGTAGTAAAGAATTCATGGAATGTTTTAATTTATCACAATCGATTTTTTCTGGAAGATCAAAATGTGCTTTTTGAGCTAAAGCATGAACATGAGCATCTGTTCTTCCGCTGGCATGAATATCGATCTTTTTTTCTCCATTTACCTTTCCTAGTACTTTTTCAACTTCTCCTTGAATTGTTTTTCCTCTAGGTTGTTTTTGATATCCTTTATAATTTGTTCCATCATAGGAAAAAGTCATTAAATATCTCACAATATCGTCTCCTTTAATACTAATAATATCAATACACTTAAAACGGCTAAAATAAATAATCCATCATAACATGTAAATCGCATTTTTTGATAATGAGTTTTATGTGCTTTTGTTGAATATAATCTAATTTCCATCATATGAGATAATTCATCCATTTTAGAAATTGTTTTATAAAAAGCATTTTTTAATAATATTTTCACTTGTTGAAAACGAAATTGCCAAGAATATCGTTTATTTCCTTTTCGTAATTTCATCAATTGTTTTATATAATACATTTCATCTAAATACATAGGAATAAATTGTAATCCTAGTAAAATAGAAAAAGCAATTGACTTTGTATCCACATAAAATATAGACAATGGTTTTAATATCCATTCTAATCCATACATAAATTCACGATAGGAAGTTGTAAATACAAATAAAAATATAAGTATTACAAAAAATACAATTCTTAAAACCATTATAACACTATTTAACGGGTTTATGCCACATAATAGGTAAATTACATATAAAACAATGTAAAACCATTTTCCTTGCCATAATAAACGTAAATAAATGGAAATAGGAATGTTTGACAGGAATATGAGAAAGACAAGTACTAATAAATAAAAGAGTAATGAAATAAAGCTTCTTACAAAGAATAGCGAAATAAATAAGAGAATCATCGCAATTACTTTAGCAATGACATGACGACGATTTAAAAAAGAATGGGAATCATATAAATCTAATAAAATATCATTTAACATAACGATACACATCCTTTATTAAATCGTTAATATCATCTCGATATCCAATGTTTATTTTTACTCGCTTAGAAACTAAATGAGAGAAAGATATCATTTGTGGCACTTGAATCTCCATCTTTTTTAATTGTTCTTCTTGGGCAAATACATCATATTTATTTCCTTCTAAGAAGATTGTTCCTTGATAAAGTACACATATCTGATCACATACCGCATGAATAAATTCAACATCATGACCAGCGATTATAATTAATTTGTGATATTTATTTTTCAATCGTTTTAATAAGCGAATAAGCTCTTTTTTATCTTTTGGTGATAGTCCTAAGGTAGGTTCATCTAATAACAATATTTTTGGGTTATAGACAAGAATACTGGCAAGACCCATTTTTCTTTTTTCGCCGTGACTTAGTGTTTCAATTTTTCTTTTTAAATAACTATCATTGAGTCCTACCATCATGAGTACTTCTTTCATCCTTTTATGCTTTTCTTTTAGACGGTAAGAAAATGATTCTAATAAATAACTAAGTTCTTCTTCTACTGTTAAACCAATGAATTGACGTACTAAATCTTGATGTAAGTAACCAATATTTCTAGATTGTGATACTGTTTTTGTGGTTCCAATTTGGATGGTACCACTACTTGCTTCTTTCTCTTTGGAAAGGAGTTCTAATAGTGTTGTTTTACCACTCCCACTGGCTCCTATGATGCCATAAATATGATCACTTTGAAATGTATATGTAATATCTAATATAGGATCGTGATAATCAAATAATGGAGCCTGATAAGTAACACTTTTACATTTTATTTCCATAGATGTTTCACCATCCTACTCATATTGTATATCGGTTTATCAACAAGACCATAATAAGATAATTTATGGGATAAATCAGCCATAAAAGGAAGTTCTAAAGAAGCTTGTTTTAATTTCTTTTCTTCTTGTAAAACATCTTGTTTTTTACCATACAAGAATACTTTACCATTTTTTAATACTAATATTTCTTTACCATATAAGCTATATTCTACATTAGAAGTAGCACATATAATCGTTAAATCTTCTTCACGGTTTAATTTCTTTAAAATACGAAATACTTTTTCGATATCATATGAATTCATACCATAAAATGCTTCGTCTAATAATAAAATTTTAGGATGATGAACAAGTGCAGAAGCGAAGGCGACGATTTGTTTTTCTGAACAGTTTAAGGCTTGTGGCGATGCTTCTAATAAATCATCAATTCCAAATAAAGTAGCTACTTCGTTAATTCTTTCTTTCATTTCTTGTTTTGGATAGCATAAATTTTCTAGTACAAAGGCTAGTTCCGATGCGACTGTATTGGCAGTAAAATAGTGACTAGAAAGATCACATACAAAGCCCATCATACTACGTATTTCCTTCATGTGTTGTATATCCAATAAATCATTTTCAATTAAAATTTGTCCTTCTTGGGCTTTTTGCATACCTAGTAATAGTTGTAACAATGTTGTTTTACCACTTCCACTTGGTCCTAATACTGTTAAAAAGGTACCTTGTTGGATAGTTAAATTTAGTTTTTTTAATACAATTTGATTTCCATAATGGAACGTTAAATCTTTTAAAGTAACAATATCCATATTCCTCACCACTTATAAGTTATTATTATAATATAGTTTCACACTCTTGACAACCAAAAGAAAAAAGAGAATTAATCTCTTCAGACTGTTGACAAAGTAAAATTTTGTTAATAGTCTTTTTATTTAAAAAAAAGT
>USRP01000004.1 GCA_900557185.1 uncultured Mycoplasmatota bacterium | reverse complement strand
GAGAAATTATTTAAAAACTTCCGTGATTTTTGTCTTGACATATTACCAGATGTCTTACTATTACCATGCTCATTTTAACACAAAATCATGAACTTGAAAATAAAAACATTTTATTTTTTCTAATTTTCCAAAGAAGAGGAATATTCATAATTCAAAACGCAAAACATATATTAAAACTAGAACAAATAACTAATTTTTCTATTTACAATCGAAAAAGGGATTGTTATAATAAAATTATGGAGGATGTTATGGATATAGATAAAATATTAGAAGAAACGGAAATAAAAATGCAACATTCCATTGAAGCAATGGAGAAAAAGTTTATGAATGTACGAGCTGGTCGTGCCAATCCAGCAATTTTAAATAAAGTAGAAGTGCTTTACTATGGAGTACCAACTCCTCTAAATCAGTTAGCACAAATATCAATTCCTGAAGCGAGGCAATTAGCAATCAAACCATTTGACAAGTCTTGTTTAGGAGCAATTGAAAAAGGTATTTACGAAGCAAATATTGGATTAACTCCAAATAACAATGGAGAGACCATTATTTTAAATATTCCAGCTCTAACAGAAGAAACGAGAAGGGAATATGTAAAACAAGTACGTGAAATTGCCGAAGAGGGACGTATTGCTCTTCGTAATATCAGACAAGATGCCAATAATGAAATTAAAAGATTAGATATAACAGAGGATGATATCAAGGGTGGACAGAGTGATGTTCAAGACCTTATTTCCAAATATAATAAAGTAATAGAAGCAAAATTAAAAGAAAAAGAACAAGAATTAATGAGCGTCTAAGTTCATTCTTTTTCTTCTAAGGAGGTATTTTATGGATGCAGTAGAGAAAAGAAATCTGATGATGAAGCATTATCGAGAGCCTCAAAATAAAGGCTTTATAGATGCCGATGGTTATATTTTGAATTACCAAAATAATGCCTCTTGTATTGATGAAGTCAAATTAATGACAAAAATCAAAGATGGAAGAATAGAAGACATTCGCTTTGAAGGAGAGGCATGTGCTGTCTGTACTGCTTCTACTTCGATTATGATTGAAACACTATTAAATAAAACAACGACAGAAGCAGAACACATTGTAAAAGAGTTTGAAAATATGATTGATGGAAAAGAATACGATCCAGCAAAATTAGAGAATGCCGTTATTTTTGAAGATATTGGAAGACAACCAAGTCGTAGAAAGTGTGCACTTCTTGCATGGTGGGGGATGGATGAGACACTAGCACAAAGTAAGGAAGGGATTTATCATGAATGATGAAAAAAGAAAAAATAGAGGGTCAGCTTTAAAAGAGGGAATTATCAGTGCATTTTCCTTTGGCTCAAGAGATATTAATTTAGAAATGGTACGTGAATCACGTAAAAAACCATATGTTTATACAAAACACAATGGCGAAACAATTTTTTTATTGGCTGTAGACCATCGTCAACAAGTATACTACGATGTCAATCATCAATGGTTTATACCAGCTGAAGATTTAGAAACAGAGAGAATTAAAAAATTAAATTTAAATGTACCATCAGAGGAATTGAACCAATATGTAAATTTATATTTTACACAATATGACTTTATTAACGAGTTAGAAAAAAAGTATGTAGAGTATTTACAAAAAGTAAAGGAATTATTAAAACATGTTGTTGTGTTTCAAGTTCAAGCAAATGTTATGTTAGAAGATGCGAATGGTAGAATTAATACTATTATCGATGAAGAAGAAACACAGCAAGAATATTTAGAAGAATATTTGAATACGACGAAAAAAATCTTAGATTATCGTAAGAAATTAGTTGGGACAACAGAAAAACAAGAAATTGG
Source organism: uncultured Mycoplasmatota bacterium (assembly GCA_900557185.1). GTDB lineage: Bacteria > Bacillota_I > Bacilli_A > RF39 > UBA660 > UMGS2016. The sequence continues at coordinate 35,162 of USRP01000004.1, read as the reverse complement.
AACACTTGTTTACGGCTATCAAACAGAACCAAATAGTGAGTTTGTTTACTTATTAGATGAACACAGTGTTCGTTTTCCAGTTGAAAGTATTCAAAATATTAGAAATTATAACTTACCAGAATATTATGCGATTCAAGAAAGTATGAAACCACTTAATAAAAAGGGATTAAAATCACCAGTAGATGTCAATTATTTTTATCAACAACTAATTGCTTTCTATACAAGTAAAATCGATGTATATCAATCATCACACGAAAATAGAGAAACAGTGAAGAAATTATCTATGAAAAAAAATCATAAATAGTAACTTTATAATTTTTGAAATAATTTAAAGACAATCAAAATGTTCTGATAAAAGAATTCAAAAAATAGTTATGACAGTGAAAAAGAAATACAAAATAGTTCGTTTGTATTTCTTTTTTTGTTTCGCTATATTGAATGTGAAAGGAGAGAGTAATATGTTAAATCAAGCAGTCATTGTCGGTAGACTGGTACGTGAACCAGAACTTAGAAAGACAGAGAGTGGGAAGAAAGTGACAAATATTACAGTTGCTGTTCCACGTAGTTATAAGAATGCCAATGGAGAGTACGATGCGGATTTTATCCATTGTACTCTTTGGGAAGGAGTAGCTGAGAAGACAATCACCTATGTCAAAAAGGGAGATTTATTAGGAATTCGTGGTCATATTCAGTCACGAACAATACAACTCGACGAAGATTATAAACGCAATGTCGTCGAGATTGTTGCCGATAAAGTAACATTTTTATCAAGTAAAAGAAGCCAAGAAGAAAAAGAATAATTTCTTCTTTTTCTTATAAACATGCTAGTGTTATCAAGAAGTTAATTTTATTTCTTTTCAAAAACATAACTTTTATAATGATTAACGAGAAGGTAACGTTGGTCGAAAGGAAGTAGTAGTATGTTTATAGGTGAAAGGCTCAAAGAATCAAGGATGAAAAAAGGAATTACTCAAGAAGAATTAGGAAAGTTAATTGGAGTAACGAAAGTTTCCATTTGTGGTTACGAATTAGGGACAAGAACACCGACGATTGACAATTTTATTTTATTAGCTGATGTGTTAGATGTCGATCCTAATTATTTATTAGGAAGAGATAATTTTACAATCCGTGAGATACCAACACCATATACGAGAAGAATTACTATGTTAGATGCATCTATTTTAGATAATATAAAAAGACATAAAAGACTTTATAATTATCTTGTGAAAGATCCTGTTCGCGCTACCAATCAAATGGAAATCTTATTAAAAAGAGAATTGAAATAGGCCTAGTGATATTCACTAGGCTTTTTTAATCGCAACTTTTCTAATGTCTCATCTAAAAATAATTCATCTGGTGTCGTTTGGAAAATATGAGCAATTTTCACTGCCATATCATAGCTTAATCTTCTTTGGTCGTTTTCTATCTGCCAATAAAATGGTTTACTAATATCTAATAGATTGGCCATTTGTTGATAACTAATTTGATGTTTTAAACGCATTAATTTTAATTTTTCCATATCTCTCACCCATAATTATATTATATATTAACCAATCGTTAATTTCAAGCAAATGTTATCTAAAAGTTAATTTTAATCATAAACGTAGTTGCTTTGTTATAATGTTATTAACATATAGATAACGGGGGTAAAGGACATGTTTTTAGGATACAGATTAAGAGAGTTACGAGAGCAAAAAGGGTTATCACAGGAGAAGCTAGGTAAGTTAACAGGAGTAACGAAAGTATCTGTTTGTGGATATGAATTAGGGAAAAAGACACCATCAGTCAATCAATTGGACCGTATTGCCAGTGCTTTAGAGGTTACAACCGATTATTTACTGGGAAGAGATACGATGCAAACTTATATTGGAGAAGATGGAGAACCATACCGTGTTTCTTTTTCCAAAGAAGAAATGCATACTTTATTAGAAATGAGAAGACGTAAACATCTATACTATCGTCTATTAAAAGATCCAAAAAGAACACTAGATTTAATTGAAATCAAATTAAATAAATAGTACAATCCGTGAAAAGATTGTACTTTTTTTGTCAATTTATTATATAATAAAGATGGTGATAAGTATGAATATGATTGCAATCATAGAGAAAAAGAAAAATGGACAAGTCCTTTCCAAAGAGGAAATGAACTATGCAGTAATGGAGTATGTAAATGGTAATATTCCCGATTACCAAATGAGTGCTTTATTAATGGCAATTGTCATTCGTGGTATGGAAGAACAAGAAATCGTCGATTTAACAGATATTATGATTCACAGTGGCGATCGATTAGACTTAAGTGCTATTGAGGGAGTTAAAGTCGATAAACATTCGACAGGTGGAATTGGCGATAAAACTACATTAGCTGTATTACCACTCGTTGCTAGTTGTGGCGTAAAATGTGCGAAAATGAGTGGCCGTGGACTCGGAATTACTGGTGGAACCATTGATAAACTAGAATCGATTCCAGGCTTTCAAACCAAACTTACATTTTCTGATTTCATGAAAGAAGTAAATGAGATTGGCATGGCTTTAACCAGTCAGACAGGAAACTTATGTCCCGCTGATAAAAAGATTTATGCTCTTCGTGATGTAACCGGAACAACAGAAAGCATTCCTTTGATTGCTTCTAGTATTATGAGTAAAAAAATCGCATCAGGAGCAGATAAAATCGTCATCGATGTGAAAGTGGGAAATGGTGCTCTTATGAAAACAATAGAAGATGCTAGAAAATTAGCGCATACTATGATTCATATCGGTAAAAACTATCAAAGAGATACCATTTGTATCTTATCAAACATGGAACAACCATTGGGACTAGCTATCGGTAATCGTTTAGAAGTAGAAGAAGCAGTTTCTTTCCTAAAAGGAGAACCAGTTGCGAATGACTTCCAAGAACTCGTACTCACTTTAGCAACCCACATGGTTCATCTAGGACTTAACATCAGTATTCCTGAAGCAGAGCAAAAAGTTCGCGAAAATTTACAAAATGGTCAAGGCTATCAGAAATTCTTAGACTTTGTAACAGCCCAACATGGAACATTACCTCAAACAGATCATCTACCAGAAAGAAATATATGTGCTACTACCTCAGGCTACATTCAACAAGTTCACGCTGACCAATTAGGAAGCATTGTAAAAGAGTTAGGTGGAGGTAGAGAAAGAGTAGAGGATCAGATAGATTATGAAGTGGGAATTATTTTGAATAAAAAAGTAGGAGACTATGTACGTGAAGGGGAAGTATTGATGAAGGTATATGAGAATAAGAAAAAATTAGAGGAACAAACTTACTTAAATTGCTTTGAAATCGCATCTCAACTAGTCGAATCAAAACCGATTATTTACGAAATGATCGCATCATAATATGATAATTGAATTACTACAAAAACAAGATAAAGAAGCAGTTTGTTCTCTCTTAAAACAGTGTTTTCCCACGACTAAAGTCAAAGATGATATCAATTTTGAAGCGATTGATTTGACACATAATATTGTGATTGTTGCGAAACAAGAAAAGCAAGTGATTGGACATATATGGATTCAAAAGCAATATGATATTTATAAACAAGTATTTTATTTCTATCTCATGTATATTTGTGTCGATGAAAGATATCGCCGTCATGGTGTAGCAACCGCTATGTTAAAGTATGTCGAAGCATTAAAAGAAACACATCATATTTCCTATATTACATTTACGAGTGGCAATCAGAGAATAGAAGCTCAAAATCTCTATCGTAAACTCGGTTATGAGAAAAAAGATAGTTCTATTTTCATAAAGCTGTAAATAAATGTCAAAAAAACGCAAATTACTTGAAAGAACATTCATTAGTTGCTAAAATCAAATTAGGAGGGGTAATCATGATATATCCGTCAATTGATAAATTGTTAAATCAAGTTGGCTCAAAATATTTACTTGTAAATATTGTTTCTAAAAGAGCCAAAGAGATGGACGAAACAAGTTTTTATCAAATGAAAGAAAACGAATATGTATCAACGAAAAATATTGGTAGAGCCCTTGAAGAAGTTGCCAAAAACTTAATTCATATTGATGGATTCGAAAAACCAACTGACGATGATACAGAAACCACAAAATAGTACATATTATGTACTTTTTTTGTTGTCTTACAAACGTTTGTTTGCTATAATGAGATAGAGGTGATAACATGAAAATCGAACGTATTAAAAAAGTAGGAGCAAGTAAATATCAATTGATTTTACAAAATAAAGATGTTATCACAACTTATGAAGATGTGATTATTAAATATAATCTTTTATACCATAAAGAAATCGATGCAGAATTATTAGGAACATTGTTAAAAGAAACGAGAAGTTCAGATATTTATTATAAAAGTGTAAAGAAGATTACGACGAAACTGATGAGTGTACATGATTATAAAAAGTGGTTAGAGAAATATAAATTGAATAGGGAAGAGGAAGAGCAATTAATAGAACGATTAAAGTGTGTTGGTTTGTTGAATGATTATACATATGCAAGTGCTTATGTAAGAGATAAAGCTTATCTTTCTAAATATGGAAAAGAGAAAATAGAACAAGGGTTAAAAGAACATGGCATTGGTTTAGAGGACAGAGTAAAAGCGATGAAAGAAATTAGTGAGATTGAAATGTTTGAAAAATTACAAAAAGCAATTATAAAAAAAGTAGAGCAAAATCATCGCTACTCAAATCAACAATTAAAACAGAAAATTGTATCTGAGTTTGTATCTCTTGGATATTTAAAAGCTGATATTTTAGAAGTTCTTTCTCAGGTGAAATGGGAAGAGGAGACAGAATTACTAGAAAAAGAATACGAGAAAATATTAGCCCGTGCGAAAAGAAAGTATCAAGGTAAAGAATTAGCTATTTATGTAAAAAATAAATTATATCAAAAAGGATTTTCCCTCGATCAAATTCAGGCTTGTATGGAACAAAAAAACAGCGACTTTTAAAGTCGCTATTTTAATTTTTCGTAAATTTCTTTAATTGGTTTCAATTCTTGTTCTTCATTGTAATATGGTTTTAGATGTAGATGGAAATGTTTTACTTCTTGAACATCACCATTGTTTTGAATTAAGGTTAAACCATTGATATGTAAGCGTTCTTCTAAACGTTTTTTCAAATCTTGAGCTACGTGGTAAATATGGGTGATTGTTTTCTCATCAATGGTTGTTAAATCTAATGTATGTTGTTTTGGGATAATTAATACATGGCCATTACAATCTGGATTTACATCTAAAAAACATTTTACGATTTCATCTTCATAAATCGTATAAGAAGGAACTTCTCCTTGTACAATTTTACAAAAAATACAATCCATATGAAACACCTCCATTCTTATTATAACAGTTTTCCGTTTTCTTTTTCCAAAGAAACTTCTTTTTTTCGTAATGTTCCTAAACGTCCATTTTCAATGGGGTCAATCTCATCCATATTATGTGCTTCTAAAATTTGTTGATATGCTTGTTGTTGGTCTTGTGTAATATGATCGGTTGTGGTGTTCATGAAATAGGTATTCATATCATATGGATTCATCCATGTTTGAATGACAATATCACCTTGCGTTTGAAAATATTTACCTAGTTTGGTTGTGACGAGAACACCAGCCCTGGGATTATTAGAAAAATCCATATCTAAGAGATAAGACATATCTTTATGTTTATCTGGTTCTTGTTTCATTAAATATTTTAAATAATTGAGATATCCTAAATAATGATGTTGATGAATGGGAAGTGTTTGGTGAAATACATTTCCATTACTATTAATAATATAAACATTTGGACAATGTTCAAAAAATAAATGGGATAGTTCTTCATCCGTCATCTCTTGATATGGTTCTTTTTGTTTTGCTAGGCGGATGCATTCGCTTAATTTTTGTTGTTCTTCTCGGTTCATAAATACCCTCCATTGTCATTATAACACGAGACTAGAAAAAAAAGAACCGTAGTTCTCGTTGTGAATATCTGCGAATATCCTTTGTTATCATGTGAAAATAAAAAGAAATTATACGGAAACATGGTCAAATTCATATATTTTTGTTAAAATAAGGATGGAGTTGGTGACCATGAGACAAAAAATAAAGAGAAGCGGTGCGAGTATCATGAAAGAACTGAATGATTGTGAATAAAATAGAAGTAGTAAATGATGTTATTACAAAAAAGAAGTTAGATGGTGCACTGAAATTAGTTGTCGATGAGGGAACAGAATTTATGGCTGTGAATCAATTGAAAATGACAGTTGTAAAAAGTACGACATTAAAAATAATTTATCATGGAACAAAGTCTAGTAAATTGAATATTATAATCGATGTTGAACCAAATCAGACGTTGCGTTTAGAAGAGATTCATATTCACGATAAGATGAAAATTCAATATCAATATCGTATTCATGAAAATGCCAAAGTAAGAGTCAATCGTATGGCAAAGTGTCAACAGGGAAGAAAGTGGGATATTGCGTATTTAAATGGTTCAAAAGCGCAGTTTTCTCTTTGTGAAAGTGCCATTGCTTATGATGGACAATTCAATCATGTGTTAGTTTATCACAATGCAAGTGATACGAAAAGTTTCTTCTGTTTTCGTGGTTGTACCTTAGATAAAGGAAATATCAAACTAGCGATGTCAGGAATTGTAGAAGATCAAATGAAACGTTGTAAATTAGAACAAGATGCGGAAATTGTATCTACCAATCAACAGTTATCAGATATTCAGACAAATTATGTGACGGAAGAAGAGAAGAATGTGAAAGTAAGTTCTCATACAGCACTCAATCAAACAAAATTACAAGAATCTGAAATACGACAATTCTTAATGGGTAACATCAAATTTACGAAACAATATCAACAATTGATAGAACAGGAGTTAGAAGAATTGGAGGTGTCATATGAATCGTGAGGATTTTCCAATATTACAAAGTGATTTGATTTACTTTGATAATGGTGCTACGACATTGAAACCAACTTGTGTGATTGATGCGATTGTCGATTATTATAAAAATTATACAGCCAATGCAGAGCGTGGTGATTATAAAAATAGCTTATTAGTCGATGAGAATATCAATCGTACAAGAGAAACAGTACAGCGTTTTATCAATGCGAAATCAGAACGAGAAATTATTTTTACAGAAAATGCAACGGATTCTTTAAATCAAATTATTTTTGGTTTTTTCAAGCATAAATTAAAAAAGGGAGATCATGTTGTTTTAACAAAATCAGAACATGCCTCGAATGTATTACCTTGGTTTGAATTAGCAGAAGAGATGGGAATCATCATTGATTATATTCCTTTAGATGAACATTTACATGTGACATTAGAACATTTAAAAGAAGTCATCACAGAGGATACCAAAGTAATTAGTATTGCTGAAGTGACAAATGTGATTGGCGATGTAAGACCGATGAAAGAAATCATTCAATATGCCCATCAAAGAGGAATTTATGTATTAGTCGATGGGGCTCAAAGTGCGCCTCATAAGAAAACAGATGTACAAGATTTAGATGCTGATTTCTTTGTCTTCTCATTACATAAGATGTGTGGTCCTACTGGAGTAGGTATTTTATATGGAAAATTAGAGTTATTAAATGAAATGAAACCATTAAAATACGGTGGAGGAATGAATGTTTCTTTTACTAGTAGTGGTTCTAAAGTATACCAGAGTGTTCCAACTTTGTTTGAAGCAGGAACACTTCAGATTGCTGGAATTATCGCATCTCGTTTTGCCATTGAGTATTTAGAGAAAATTGGGATGGATCAGATTCATGCCTATGAAATGAAGTTAAAAGAATATGCTTTAAAACGACTAAAAGAAGTACCTGGTATTCAGATTTATAATCCGGATACAGATAGTGCGATTATTTCATTTAATATTGATGGTATCTTTGCGCAAGATTTAGCGCTTTATCTCGATCATTATCACATCTGTGTGAGAGCAGGTAGTCATTGTGCGAAAATATTAATCGATGAAATTGGAATTAAAAATACTTGTCGTATGAGTTTATATTTTTATAATACCAAAGAAGAAATTGATCAAATGGTAGAAGTATTAAAAAATCCGAATATATTAGAAGAGAGTCTCGATTTTATAAGTGTCAACTAAGACACTTTTTTTCTTTCTAGATAGATGTTTTTATGATACAATGAAAGTATCATAAGAAGGTGTTAAGATGAGAGAGTATGCTCCAAAGATTGGAATATTTCTTCTGTTTGTCCTAATACTGGTTGTTTTTCCAGTTTATTGGTTTTCACAAGGAGAGAAATATGATTATACAATTCAAAAAGAAGAGATGAATGTAGAACTATTGGAAAGTGGTTTATTAGAGGTAAGTGAGAACATTGTCGTGCAACCTCATACTATGATTTCTTCGATAGAAAAAGATTTCTTTCCGATTAGTTTAGAAGAGAATCGTAGATATAATTGTTATGATTGTCTTCGTGATGTGAAAGTATATGTCGATGGAGTAGAAAGTACGGTTGAACCAGTTGGTACTTCTCGTGAAGATAAAAATGCTAGAACAATCTTATTTGATCCGACAACACGAAAATTTACGATGAAATTATCTTATACGATTGATAGTAGAGCTGTAAAACGTTATACGACGCTAGCTGCTTTTGGATTAAATATTCAACCACGTAATACGAATATTGAACAATTAAAAATAAATGTAAAAATACCGGAATCAGGAATTGATAAATATTATGTAAAAGATAATACAACAGGTAATTCGATTAATATTAAAAGAATCAATGATAGAACCTATCAAATGACACAAAGACATCTACAAAGTAAAACCCAAACTAATTTTATTGTAGCTACTGATACCAGTGTATTAGATCATACAACTATCTTAAAAGAAAAAGCAGATAACGATATTTTAAACTTTGATTATAATCAACAAAAACGTGCACAAATTGAGTTTGAAAATAAAAATAAAAATAATTTACCACTCGTATATTTTATTATCTTTAGTACTTTAATTTATATCTTTTTAAAAGGCATTCGTTATAAACGTAATTATGTAAAAAAGATGAAAGATAATTTAATTGTTCCATATAGTCAGACAGATATTAAAGTATTACCACCATTAGCTTCTAAAATGATTAGTGGGAAAAGTAAAGATTTTGCTCTTTCTTTAATCTTAACATTACAAGAAAGAGGGAATATTGGAATACGTCCTGATGGAACGATTATCTATTTAAATGATCAACATTTAAGTAGTTATGAATATCAGTTCTTAAAAGTATTATTCCAAAAAGAACAATTTCAAAAGGGAGATGCGATGACAATTCCAGAACTATCTCGTAAAGTACATCAAAATTTAGATACGGAAACATGTTTTAAACAAGATTTTGGAATTGCTCGTGATTTAGCAACCGAAGCGCTATATAAAAATCGTATTTATGATAAGAGTTTAGGTAATTTTATGAATGCCTTTGAAAAGTATGCATTTGTGAATATGATTGCTGCCTTCTTCTTAATGATTGGATATTTAGTAGGATGGATACAACCAGAAAAGGAAAGTATTACGGGAATTATTATGACAATCTTTGCGATTTCGATGATATTCTTGTTAATACCATTTGATTTACATACGATTTGGAAATATGTTGACCGTCGTTTAAAGAAGGGACTACGTTTTGCTTATTTGATTTTACAAGTGATTTTACTAGTTCCAGTCATTGGATATGTGATAACAACCAAAGAGTGTTATTTATTACTTGTTATTATATTCGCATTTATTCATTTCTTATTATTTAAGTTCTATGATGAAGAATTGTTAACGAAATACGGAAGAATGGAATATTTAAGATTATCGGGACTAAGACATTTTTGTAGACACTATTATGATTATGAAGCACAGCAATTTGAAAGTCATCCATACTTTAAATACTATTTAAAATACATCGTTGCCTTTGGTGATTTAGATACCGTTTTACCAAATCAAACGGGTGTTTTAAAACTATTAGAAAGACAACTGGAAGAATTATTTTAAAGAAAAGCCAAGTGGCTTTTTTTGGTGTAAAGTAACTTGTTTCGAGAGGAAATTGTATGCTATAATGAAGAGGATAAAGGAAGTGTAAGAATGGCAAAACGTAAGAAAAGAAAAGACGATAAGAAAAAGACAACTGGTTACCATGTCGAGTTAATTGGTATATTACTCATTTTAATTGCCATTTTAGGAGCAGGGAGCAAAGGGGGATTTGGTCCCGTTGGAAAATTGATTGGAGCATTTGCTGCTTTCTTAGTAGGTGCTTGGTATAATCTTTTATTAGTGGCAGTATTTGTTGTTGGTGTATATATGATGGTAAAAAGAGAAAGACCGAATTATTTTACATCAAAACTAGTGGGATTATATGTGTTTTGTATTGGTATTTTAGTATTCTCTCATTTGAGTTATATTACCAAAAACGATTTACAAGGGTTTGATATTTTAAAAGAGACAGTGTTAAATTTTATGGCTTCTACAAAGAGTATGATGAATATTCAAGGGGGAGGATTAATTGGAGCACTTGTTTCTATTTTGTTTGTGACACTGTTTGATGTTGCTGGAACGAAGATTGTCGCATGGGCTTTAATTATTTGTGGTATTGTATTATTTACTGGTGTTAGTATTGCCGATATGATAAAAGCTGTAAAAACAAAATTAGATGAGACCAATGAGGCACGTCTAGAACGTAAAAAACAACGTGCGATTGAACGTGAGAAAGAAAGAAAAGAAGCTTTAGAAAAACAAGAAGAAGAGCCAGAACCGTCTGTTACAGTGGCAGATGAGTCTAATCTTCGTATTGATGAGGAAACAGGAGAAATATTGGGAGAAAATTTACATCCATTAAATGGAGATCAACCAATTGTACAAGAAGTAAAAGAAGAGAAAAAACAAAAACCATATGTCTTTCCACCACTTAGTTTACTAGCAAAACCAAAACCAGTGAACCAAAAGGGAAATGAAGTGGCAGTTGAGGATAATAAGAAGATATTGAATCAAGTGTTAACGGATTTTGGAATTGAAGGACATATTGTCAATGCGAATATTGGACCAAGTGTAACACAGTATGAATTAGATGTAAAAGCTGGTACCAAGGTAAGTAAGATACTTGGAATTCACCGTGAACTTGCTTTAGCACTTGCAGTAAAAGATGTTAAAATAGAAGCTCCAATTCCAGGAAAACGTACAATTGGAATTGAAGTGCCAAATAAAGTAACAACGATGGTAACAGTAAGAGAAATTTTAGAGAAAGTACCACCGAAGTTAAAAGATAGTAAGTTACTTGTAACTCTTGGTAAAAATGTTATGGGAGCACCTGTTTTCTGTGAGATTAATAAAACTCCTCACTTATTAGTAGCGGGAGCAACTGGTAGTGGTAAATCTGTTTGTATTAATAGTATTTTAATTTCTATTTTAATGCGTACCAAACCAGAGGAAGTAAAACTCGTATTAGTGGATCCAAAGAAAGTAGAACTTTCGATGTATAATGGAGTACCACATTTACTTGCTCCAGTTGTAACAGATCCAAAGAAAGCCAATATCGCACTTAAGAAAATCGTTGTCGAAATGGAACGTCGTTATGAAGTATTTAGTGATAGTGGAACAAAGAATATTACAAGTTATAACAATTATATCGATAAATATAATGAAGGAAGACCAAAAGAAGAACAGAAAAATAAATTACCATTTATTGTCGTTATTATCGATGAGTTAGCGGATTTGATGTTAGTCGCAGCCAAAGAAGTAGAAGATTCTATCATGCGTATTACACAAATGGCGCGTGCTGCAGGAATTCATTTAATTGTCGCAACACAAAGACCATCTACAGATGTCATTACGGGAGTTGTAAAAGCCAATATTCCATCTCGTATTAGTTTCGCAGTATCTAGTCAAATTGATTCCCGTACGATTCTAGATCAGGGTGGAGCAGAAAAACTACTTGGAAAAGGAGATATGTTATTCTTACCACAAGGAGAATCTAGTCCAATTCGTGTTCAAGGAACATTTATCGATGAAGATGAAATTAAGCGTGTGGTCGATCATGTTATTAAACAACAGATTGCGAAATACGATAATAGTTTAACAATGGATGATGAAGAATTACATGCGACAACCATGGTAGAAGAAAAAGATGACTATGATGAACCACTTTATAATGAGATTGTTGACTTTGTCATTCAAGGAGGAAAAGCCAGTGCTTCGCTTCTACAAAGAAGATTCCGTCTAGGATATAACCGTGCTGCTAGAGCTATGGATCTTTTAGAAGAAAGAGGAATTGTAGGTCCTCCAAACGGATCAAAACCAAGAGAAGTACTTGTGAAAAAAGATGCAAACGAAGAAGAATAGACTTGATTTTTCTTCGTTTTTTGTTTATTGTATTCATGAATAGACATGTTTCTATCAGAAAGCAAATACGAATTATTTCATATCGAAGATGTGTTAGGAGGTGGATAGATATGAATCAAGAATATGAATACAGTTTTCAAGTAAAAGATGTGAATGAATTTATTCAATACTGTATTGATCATAATTATGAGAAAGTAGAATCATACCATCAGATAAGAACACTATTTAAAAATGGTGGTAAAATTATGGCAAGAATTACGAAAAATACATATGACAATCAAACTGTTGAACTATTAAACTTTAAAGATGATAATTTAAATGATGAGACGTTAACAGTACGTCGAGAAACAGATGAATTAATGATTACTGATGATAATCGTAACTTTGTTACTTCATTAATTGATATATTAGATTTAAATACAAAAAAAGTATTAGAACGTAATCGTGTTGTTTATCAAAAGGATCATGTAAAATTTGAAATAGATGATTATATCTCTCCAGCTATGAAAGTAGTAGCAATCGAAGGAGAAAAAGAAAAAGTAGATTCCGTCTACCAAGAATTACAAGATATTATCGAAGCAAATAAAATAATCTAAATCATTCCAATGTATTTTGGTAAAAAATAGTCATATGCTAGACATTCATACGATAAATATAAAAAAACGATGTTTTTCTATGAATTCTATGATATACTATTGTTAGTGATGAAAATCACAAAAAAGGAATGCTAAGAAAGGCATCCCATTATTAGAGGGTTACCTAACTACGGTTAGGGCTTTTTTTAAGATAAAATAAATATAGTGGAAGAGGTGTTGAGATAATGCCTGATATGCAAAGCGAAAAAGGAAATGATCGTTTTCAAGTTACAGATATTAGAGAACGTGAATGGAAAAAATTAGATGTTCCTGCAGCAAAATTATTACAATTATTAATTGATGCCGAAAATTTATTTCTAGATTTAGATGATTATCAAATGAGTCACAATCAATGTTATCCTGATATTGAAGATATGATGTTACAAATAGGAATTCTTAGAGAGAATTATACAAACTTTGTTGATTCTCATACTGAAGTATTGAATATAAAACAAGAAGCTTTCTTGTCGACACCTGAAAATGATACACAGAATAAATGATGTTTCATTTTTTGATACTTTATGATATACTATGGTTAGTGATGAAAATCACAAAAAAGGAATGCTAAGAAAGGCATCCCGTTACGGATTACCTAACTACGGTTAGGGCTTTTTTTTAGATATGATTTTAATAATCTGGTACAAGATGATTGTACGGAGGAGTTGTAGAAGCGATGATGAGAAATCATAATCTTTCATAAATCACCTCCCATCTACCTTTGTAAATAGGATGCCTAACCATTCACATTCCTACTAATTACTTACAAGAAATATATCGCAAGTTCCTGCAAGAAACTGAAAAAAATAATAAATAGATGACTTATGTGAAAGTTTTATGTTATACTATGGTTAGTGATGAAAGTCACAAAAAAGGAATGCTAAGCAAGGCATCCCGTTTGTTTTGGGTTACCTAACTACGGTTAGGTTTTTTTGTAATTATTTTTATAATCTGATATAAGATAATAGTTCGAAGGAGTTTCAAAATCGATGATGTAAAATCATGATCTTTCATAAATCACCTCCCATCTATTTAACAAAAATTGGGATACCTAACCATTTCACATTCCTATTAATTACTTACGATAAAAATAGAGTGAGTTCCTGCATGATGAGGAAATGATTTCTCTTTTTTTTGAATTTACTTTATCTATTATGCAAGGTATTACTTGCTTTTTTTTTGATTTTCCTGTATCTTGAAATAGGAGAAAGTAAGGGAAATGTGTTATAATAGAAAGTATTAGGGTGATATTATGGCAAAATATGATGAACATTCAATTAAAGTTTTAGAAGGACTAGAAGCAGTTAGAAAACGTCCTGGTATGTATATTGGTTCTACTGACAAGAGAGGATTACATCACTTAGTATGGGAAATTGTAGATAATGGAATTGATGAAGTAATTAATGGGTATGGAGATAGAATTTCTATTATCATGCATAAAGATCATTCGATTGAAGTAAGTGATAGTGGACGTGGTGTTCCTGTAGGAATGCACGATACAGGAAAATCAACACCAGAAGTAATTTATACTGTATTACATGCTGGAGGTAAATTTGAAGAGGGTGGATACAAAGTATCAGGAGGATTACATGGAGTAGGTGCTTCTGTTGTAAATGCCCTTAGTAAATGGATGGAAGTAACAATTTGTAGAGATGGATATAAATACTTTATTCGTTTTAAAGATGGGGGTAAAGTAGATCAAAAACTAAAGAAAATAGAAAAGACAAGTAAAACCGGAACAACAGTCCGTTTTATGCCAGATGATACTATTTTTTCTACTACGACTTTTTCCTTTACTACGATTTGTGAAAGAATGCAAGAATGTGCTTTCTTATTAAAAGGGTTAACAGTGACGGTAGAAGATGAAGAAGATAATAAGAAACGTGAATTTCACTATGCGAATGGTTTAGAAGCTTTTGTTGAATATTTAAATGAAGATAAAAAAGTATTACATAAGCCAGTTCATTTTATGGGTGAGAAAGACGGAATTCGTGTTGAAATTGCTTTTCAATATACGGAAGAATACAGTGAAAATTTAGTATCATTTGTAAATAATGTAAAAACAAATGATGGTGGAACTCATGAAGTAGGTTTTAAAACAGCAGTTACAAGAGTATTTAATGATTATGCGAGAACAAATAACTTTTTAAAAGCCAAAGATAAAAATTTAGAGGGTAGTGATACTAGAGAAGGTTTAACTGCTATTATTAGTTTACAAATTCCAGAAGATAAATTACAATTCGAAGGACAGACCAAAGGAAAATTAGGAACACCAGAAGCTCGTCCAATTGTCGATGGAATTGTATCAGAGAAGCTACAATTTTATTTAGAAGAAAATAAAGAGATTGCAACTAAAATATTAAATAAAATGGTGAAGAGTAAATTAGTACGTGAAGCTGCTAGAAAAGCTCGTGATGAAGCACGTAATGGAAAGAGTAAGAATACCAAAGAACGTGCTTTAAGTGGAAAACTCGCTCCTGCACAAGCAAAAAATCCAAAGAAAAACGAATTATTCTTAGTCGAGGGTGATTCTGCCGGAGGTAGTGCGAAACAGGGAAGAGACCGTAAATTTCAAGCCATTTTACCACTTCGTGGAAAAGTAATTAACTCTGAGAAAGCAACTATGGAAGATATTTTAAAAAATGAAGAAATCAATACCATTATCCATACCGTAGGTGCTGGTTGTGGAAGTGATTTTGAAGTAGAAGATTCTAACTATGATAAAGTAATTATTATGACCGATGCCGATGTCGATGGCTCTCATATTCAAATTCTATTACTAACATTCTTCTATCGTTATATGAAGCCATTAATTGAAGCGGGCAAACTTTATATCGCAATGCCACCACTATATAAAATTACTTGTGGGAAAGAACTTTCTTATGCTTGGACAGAAGATGATCGAAAACAAGTATTAGAAAAATATAAAGGTAAAAAAACAGAAACACAAAGATATAAGGGGTTAGGAGAAATGAATGCCGATCAATTATGGGAGACAACGATGAATCCAGATACACGTAGTTTAATTAAAATTAATATTAGTGATGCTGCTTTAGCAGAAAAAAGAGTACGTGTTTTAATGGGTGATAAAGTAGAGCCTAGAAAAGAATGGATTGAAGAAAATGTAGAATTTGGTCTACAAGATAATTATCAAATTAGTTAGAGGTGTAAATATGAGATTTGATCCTTATGTTGAAATTCCAGAATCTTTCTATTTCTTACCAGAAGAAGTTTATATTATGTCTTGTGTGAGAGAATATGTATATCGTTTTGGAAAGATGCGTGAAAGTATCTTAGAATTAGAAATTACAGATATTATCATGCCTCTTTTTGATGACGAAGATTTTGATTTAAAAGGAAAATATTTAAATATTGGAACAGGAGAAATATATGATAGTCCTGAGATGGTAATCCCTAATCCATTGTTGGAAAATAACTTAGATAAAAATTATGATATATATGTAAAAGAAACAGAAAAGAAGTGTGTCAAAGATATCATTCACAATACAAAACCAATGACTTATTCAGAAATGTATCAAGCATTAAGTGAATGTGGAGTCATTTGTTCATCTATCGTTGGTCTACGTAAAGAGAAATTACACTGGCAGACCCAACTTTGTTATACAAGTGAAGATGATCTGTTGATTACTAGAAAGTTATTGATTCAGGAGTTAAAACAACATATCTTAAAATTAAAAGAGTTAGAACAACATAAAGCTATTCTAGTGACTGATTTATATGTTGGTTATCATAAACCAAAAGGGGAGTATGCAACATCTTATGGATGGATGTTTTTAACGAGGACAAATCATTTTACATATGTAAATGTAATCGATATGCAGGAGTATAGAGCAAGTGATTTTGAACAAATTATCTATTATCCAGATTATATAGAAAAACATAAATTAGATAATATTTATCCAATTTATGATGCGAGAATGTGCTACGAGAAAGTAAAGACATTATAAAAAGTAGGTGAAGTTATGCAAGAAGTAATCAAACGAATTTATGAATATTCACTAGAAGAAATATTAGGAGAACGATTTGGAGAATATTCCAAAGAAATTATTCAATACCGTGCTTTACCAGATGTAAGAGATGGTCTAAAGCCAGTACAAAGACGTATTTTATATGCGATGTATCGTGATCATAATACATACGATAAACCATATAAAAAATCAGCCAAAGCAGTAGGAAATATCATGGGAGCTTACCATCCACATGGAGACTCTTCTATTTACGATGCGATGGTACGTATGAGTCAATGGTGGAAACAAAATGCGATATATATCGATATGCATGGAAATAATGGTTCTATGGATGGAGATAGTCCAGCAGCAATGCGTTATACAGAAGCTAGACTATCTAAAATAAGTAATGAACTTTTAACTGATATCGATAAAGATACTGTAGAATGGGTTCCAAACTACGATGATACTTTATTAGAACCAACCGTACTTCCCGTTAAATTTCCATTATTACTTGTCAATGGAGCAATGGGAATTAGTGCGGGATATGCAACCAATATTCCAACCCATAACTTAGGAGAAGTCATCGATGCGACAATCAAACGTATCGATAGTCCAAACTGTCGTTTAGATACGATTATGGAAATTGTCAAAGGACCTGACTTTCCAACAGGAGGTATTGTCGAAGGATTAAAAGGAATTCGTGAAGCATATGAAACAGGTCGTGGAAAGATCATCATCCGTAGCAAAATCCATTTTGAAAAACAAAAAGGAAAAGAACAAATTATTATTGATGAAATTCCATACGAAGTAAATAAAGCCAATATGGTACGTCGTATTGATGAAATTCGTATTGATAAGAAAATAGAAGGAATTCAAGAAGTTCGTGATGAAACATCAAGAGAAGGACTTAGAATTGCTATCGATCTCAAAAAAGATGCCAATCGCGAATTAGTTTTAAACTATTTACTAAAAAATACAGATATGCAAGTATCTTATACATTTAATATGGTAGCAATCATTAATCATCGTCCAATGACAGTGGGAATACTACCAATATTAGATGCTTATATTGCTCATGAAAAAGAAGTAATTACAAGAAGAACAAATTTTGAATTACGTGTTGCCAAAAAGAGAATGCATATTTTAGAAGGTTTAATTCGTGCTTTATCTATCTTAGATGAAGTAATCAAAACGATTCGTGCTAGTAAAAATAAAAGTGATGCCAAATTAAACTTAGTAAAACAATTTGAATTTACCGAAGAACAAGCAGAAGCAATCGTTACATTACAACTTTACCGTTTAACAAATACTGACGTAACAGAATTAGAATCTGAATTAAAACATTTACAAGCAGAAGTCGCACGTTTAGAAGAAATTATCTCTAATGAAGATAAACTAAAGAGTGTTATGAAAGAAGAATTACGTGCTGTGAAAAAAGGATATGCAACACCACGTTTAACAGAAATTAAAGAAGAGATTACAGAGATTAAAATTGATACATCGGTTATGATTCCAAAAGAAGATGTCATTGTTGTGATTACCAATGATGGATATGTAAAACGTGTCTCTCTTCGTAGTTATCAAGCATCTACGGATGCAACTGCGGTAAAAGAAGGAGATTTCGTGACTCATACCATGAAGTTAAATACATTAGATACGATTTTAATGTTTACGAACTTTGGTAATTACCTATATGTTCCTGTTCATATCATTCCTGATTTAAAATGGAAAGATCTAGGAAAACATATTAGTAACGTCATTAAATTAAAAGAAGGAGAACGTATCATTGGAGCAATTGCCGTCAAAGATTTTGAATCTGATATCGTGATTACTCAAGCAACAAAACTAGGTATGATTAAACGTACACATGTCAAAGATTTTAAAGTACAACGTTATACAAAACCTATGACAAGTATGAAATTAAAAGAAAATGATGAATTAATCTTTGTATCTAGTGAAAACTATCAAGATATTTTTGTTACAACATATCGTGGTTATGGTCTTTGGTATGAAGTAGCGGAAATTCCATTTACTGGTCCAAAGGGTAGTGGAGTCAAATCGATTAGTTTAAAAGATGACTATGTCGTTGGAACAAGTTTATTTGACGGTAAAAGTGAATACTTAACAGTACTGACAAAGAAAAATACAGCCAAAAGAGTAAAACTAACAGAATTTGATAAAATGTCACGTGCTCGACGTGGAATACAAATTGTAAGAGATGTGAAAACAAATCCATACTATATCTTAAATACATTTGTACTTCCAAGTAAGAGTGAAATTTATTTAAAGACAAAAGACGATATCGTTATGAAAAAATTAACCGAATTTAAAGTAGCCGATCGATACTCAACTGGATCTACAGTCAAAGAAAAATATCTCAGTACTGGTGTAATTACAACAAAATTGGAAGAAGAACAAGAAGAAATTGTTCCCATTACAACACCAGAAAAAAAGATTTCACTAAAAGAAATCGATGAGAGAATTTTAACAATCGATGACTTTTTAAATGATTTTGAAAATAAAGAGGTGTAAAAACACCTTTTTTATATCTTTGTAAGAGAGGAGAAAACTATGAACTTACAACAATATGTCAAAGAAAAAGAAAACATTATTATCGATGAATTTACTAGATTATACGGGAAAGAAAATCGTCGTATTTTTGAAAATAGAATGAAAGAAATTACGCTGTTATTTCCTGATACACAAGAGAAGGATAAAGAAAGGTGTGTTGAATTATTATTGGGTAATTCATATTCTCTTAATCCATATCCAATTTCTATTGTATATGACTATCTTCAAGATAGTCTACATACCAGCTTTATTCCCCTCATAGAAAAAAGAAATGGCGATTTAAAACTAAATAGATTAATTGTCATTCATCAACAACATGTTACAGATATTGCTTTATTACATGAACTAAAACACGCTTTACTAACCCAAATAGAATCACGTGTAGAAGTAGAAGAGTATTTCTATACAAGTCTAAAAACAGGTCTTTCTTGTATGGAAAGTGTATATGATGGAATCAAACAGAAATATTTTATGATTCAAGATAGAAATCCATTGATATTAAATGAATTATTTACAGAGTATGATAGTTGTGATATGGTAAACCATTTGCATCAAACAACAGAAATTTTTCCTGGA
Source organism: uncultured Mycoplasmatota bacterium (assembly GCA_900557185.1). Classification (GTDB taxonomy): domain Bacteria; phylum Bacillota_I; class Bacilli_A; order RF39; family UBA660; genus UMGS2016. Next base: position 15,099 of record USRP01000004.1, on the reverse strand, counting down.
CAAATGACTGCAGAAGCAAAACATACTTGGCAACATAATTTTTTTCCACTTGCCCAAGCTTGTTCTCCAGCTATGAGAAAATATATTCGTTCATTAGAACTTATGAACCCAATTAAATATAGTGATTATCATGCGGAGCAGATCAATTTCTTAGATCATTTAATATCTCAAGATAACTTAGAAGAACCAGTTACATCAGCACAAAAAAAGTTATTTTTAACATATATGAATCAGTTGACAAATGAGACACGATAATCGTGTCCTTTTTCATAGTTTATTGACACGACAATGAATGATTCTTTACAAGAAATAAAAAATTATGCTATAATACAAATATAGAATACGAAGGAGTGTTTAACATGAATAAAAAGGACCAGAAAAAAGCAAAAAATGAAACAGTAGACACAAAAAAGGAGAAAGCAAAAGTAGAACAACCAATCAGTGCAGCAGAAAAAAAGAAAATGAAACGTTCACATCGTTTTTATATGATTTTAACTTCTGTTATTATTATTGCTGTCATTGCTATTTGTATCTTCGTTTACAACTTACAAGGTGGACTTGTCAAAATTGACTTTGATGAATACTTAGAATTAAATCAAAGTGAATCACGTAAATTAATTTATGTCGCTGATAATGGAATTGTATCACAAGAATTGACACCAGTATTAACAGATCTTTTAAGAGAGAGTCATAAACAAGCTTACTTCTATACACATAAGAATTTAAATAGTGATGAACAAATGAAATTTGTGAAATCTAATTCCGTTACAAACAAAGAAGATGGATACATTTTACCACTTTTAATTGTAGTAGAAGATAAGAAAGTAGTCGCTTCTTATGAAGGATATTTAGATCAAGAAAGCTTAATTGATTTCTTAGAAGAACAAGGATATTATTAAGATGTCAACTAGACATCTTTTCTTTTTCAAAACAAAAAATTATGATAAGATAAATAAGGAAAAGGTGAAGTTATGAATCAAGAAATTATTGAAACAATGAGTCGAGAATTAAATATAACAACAAAACAAGTAGAGACTGTTTTAACTTTATTAAGTGAAGGAAATACAGTTCCATTTATTGCTCGTTATCGTAAAGAAATGACAGGGGCTTTAAATGAAGAAGAAATTAGAAAAATAGAAGAAATATACGAATATCAAAATAATTTATTAAAAAGAAAAGAAGATGTGATTCGTTTAATTGATGAAAAGGGTATGTTAACCGATGAATTAAAAAAGAAAATCATGGATTGTACCAAATTAGTAGAAGTAGAAGATTTATACCGTCCATATAAAGAAAAGAAAAAAACAAAAGCGACAGAAGCCATTGCCCTCGGTTTAGAACCACTTGCGAAAATGATGATGTCATTTCCAATGAAAGGAAGTTTAGATGCTTTAGCTACTAAATTTATAAATGACAAAGTAAAAACAACAGAAGAAGCCATTACAGGAGCTAAATATATTATTGCAGAGTGGGTAAGTGATAATGCTTCTTATCGTAAATGGATTCGTAATTATTTCTATAAACATGGAGTGATTACTTCTAAAATTAAGAAAAATGCCGAAGATGAAGGAAAAGTATACGAAATGTATTACGATTATCAAGAACCCGTTAAATGGGTTAAACCACATCGTATTTTAGCTTTAAACCGTGGTGAAAAAGAAAAAGTATTGAATGTTTCAATTGATGTAGATAAACAAGAAATTATCAATTTCTTAGAAAGTAAAATGATTAAAAATACACAATCATTTGTAGTACCATGTATCCAAGAAGCAATCGAAGATTCTTACAAAAGATTAATTGCTCCATCGATCGAACGTGAAATCCGTTCTGAACTATCAGAAAAAGGAGAAGAAGCTGCAATCGATAACTTTGGTAAAAACCTAGAAGCATTACTTCTAACACCACCTATGAAAGAACAAGTTGTTCTCGCATTTGACCCTGGTTTTGTCAATGGTTGTAAATTAGCAGTTGTCGATAAAACAGGAAAATACTTAGATTCTACGGTTATTAAACCATTTTTAAATTCTAAAACAGAAGGAAGAATCAAAGAAGCAAAAGAAACAGTGGTAAAATTAATTCAAAAATATCATGTTGATATTATCGCAATTGGTAATGGTACTGCTTCTCGTGAATCAGAAAAATTTTGTGCTGATATGATTCGTGAATATCATTTAAATTGCAAATATGTAATTGTCTCTGAAGCAGGTGCTTCTATCTATAGTGCTTCTAAGATTGCTGCCGAAGAATTCCCTGACTTAGCAATTGAAAACAGAAGTGCAGTTAGTATTGGTAGACGTTTACAAGACCCACTAGCAGAACTTGTAAAAATACCACCAGAAGGAATTGGAGTAGGTCTATATCAACATGATGTCAGTCAAAAGAAATTATCAAACTCATTAGACTTCGTAGTTGAAAAATGCGTAAATAGTGTTGGTGTCAATGTCAATACCGCATCTCTTTCACTACTAAGCTATGTATCAGGACTTACTAAGAAAGCATGTCAAAAGATGATTGAATATCGTGAAAAAGTTGGTAAAATTGTATCTAGAGAAGAAATTAAAAAGAAAAAATTACTTTCTGATAAAGCTTATGAACAAGCAATTGGATTTTTAAGAATTCCTGATGGGGAAAACAAACTAGATAAAACAGCAATCCATCCAGAAAGTTATCACATTGCTTTAGCGCTATTAACAGATTTAGGATTTACGAGTGATGATATTGGAACAAAAGCATTAATTGAAAAGCTAAACCAATTAGATATGACGAAATATCAGGAAACATTAAATACAGATCAATATACATTAGAAGATGTAGTTGCTTCATTAAAGAAACCAAACTTAGATCCAAGAGATGAAATGCCACAACCACTTTTAAAAAGTGATATTTTAGAAATAGATGATTTAAAAGTAGGAATGAAATTACAAGGTACGGTTCGTAATGTTGTCGACTTTGGAGCTTTTATCGATATTGGATTACATAATGATGGACTTGCTCATATCTCAAAATTAACAAATAAATATATTAAACATCCAAGTGAAGTCTTAAGTGTAGGAGATATTGTTGATTGTTATGTAGAAGATATTTCCAAAGAGAAAGGGAAGGTAAGTCTTTCATTATTACAACCACAAACACATAACAAATAGATGTCAAACATGACATCTTTTTTATTTACAATACTGTATTATTATCATATAATGAAGAGGGATACTTACCAAGTGTTCCTATGAGTTATAAGTTCACTTAGCACATGCTAGGTGTTTTTAATTATTATTAGAAATAAGAGAATAATGAGGAATCTTAAAAGTTGTAATAAAGTAAAGATTATTTTTTTCTCGTATTTCATAACCTTCACCTCCCATCTATTTGGAAGTGACACCTAGCTATCCCTCTATAAATAACATACTGCAAAGAGATATTAAACCCCTTTTCATAATAGTTAGAATATGATAAAATTTATAAGGTAGGAAAATAGGAGATATTGTTATGAGAAGAAGAGGTTTTACTTTAATTGAATTATTAGCTGTTATTGTTATATTAGCAGTCATTGCATTAATCGCAACACCATTAATCATGGGAACGATTACAAAAGCAAAGAAAAATGCTTTTATCGATACAGCTAACGGTATTATAAAAGCAGGAGAAAATTATCAAGCAGAACAAGTAATGTCGACTGTAGGAGATGTACAAGATTTAGAGATAGATGATTTAACAACAGATACAAAATTACAATATAAAGGGGATAAACCAAAAAGTGGAAGTTTAAAAATAACAAGTGAAGGTAAAACTGCAATTGCGATATGGAGTGGACAATTTTGTGCTATTAAAGGGTTAGATGATAAAAAAGTAATTGTAGATGACAGTATCCAATCTCAAGAGGATTGTGTGATTCCAATTGATATAACAGATCAATCATGTTTTGCAACTGAAACGACAGAAATTTTACAAGATTATCAATTAAATGAGAATCGATGTGTATCTTTTTTCACTTCTATTGGAGATGAAGATATGGTGAAGATGTGTAAAGGAGAGGCTGTGAACGGGATTACTTTTGATACGTGGGTAAAAGAATTATCGAAAGAAGAAGTTCAGGGTTTAGCCGAATCATTAATTATATCAAATCCAAGATTTCAAAAAGGAAAAATAATTTCAAATTATAATTTTGAAAGCGACTCTTGTCCAACAGACGTTGTAGTACCAGCAGAAATAGATGGTGATAAAATATTTGGTGTTTCTAATGCTGCTTTTATTACATGTGGTAAAATGAGAACGGATTTATGTCCGAGTCCTGTTACCTCACTAGTTTTACCGGATACTGTTAAAAAAATTGAAAGTAATGCATTTTATAAAAATAATATTTATCCGGAAATTAATTTAAGTAATTTAAAACATATTACTTTATTGGAAAAATATTCATTGTATTATAATTATGATAACACTCCATTAAAATCAGTATATCTACCAAATCAGGAGATGACGTATCTAAAAGAAGATTTAAGACAAACATTCGGAGTTGATTATAGAACATCTACATTAAAAATAAAAAAAGGTGCAATTGATACAGATGATATTGTTAATCATTATAATAGTCGTTATAGTAGTCAAATGAGTGATACAAGAGCTTGCTTGCCTGCTGTTTTAATAGCAAATAAAATACGAGAGACGAGTGAATTTGTAGAATATAATTTAACACAAGGACATTGTTAATACATGTTTGAAATAAATAGAGAAGTATGTTAAAATGTAAACAGTAGGAGACTAGGTGATAGATATGAGAAATACAAAATTTGTTAGCCAAACGTTACCATGGGGGGGGGTATTTAAGTAATAATACCCAATATTTCTCATACTATTTTAACAATTTTGTTTATTTTAAAATATTCAAAAAGTTGTTTTCTTGAAATCCACTATCCAAATCACAGGAGGAAATGGAACCAAATCAAATCCATATGTAATTGCTTAAGATAAACGCTGTATCGAAAAGAGTATGAATTTGAAAGATCGCGAAAGCGATTTTTCTTATGTTTAAATTTGTCAAAATATATCAATTATATGATTTTTCATTGAAGAAATAGACATCATTTGATATAATTGATATAAGGTAAGATACGTGGGTGATACTGGTGAAAAATAAAAAGGGACAAGCATTGGTAGAGTTTGTAATTATTCTACCAGTTCTGCTTTTGATTGTTATATCGATGGTGGATTTTGGGAATCTACTGTATCAGAAATATCAATTAGAACAGAACTTAGAATATGTCAGTGATCTTTATTTAGCAAACGATACGAATGCTTTAGAACAAGAGAAACAAAGATTAAATATTAAAACGAAAGAAGATGGCAATACGGTAAAATTGTCAATCGAGAAAAAAATTACGATGTCATCGCCAATCTTAAGAAGAATACTAGGTGATAATTATACAATTACGACATCTCGTAAGTTATATCACAATGAAGAAAAGGTGGAAGAGACACCAGAATCATCAGAATCACCAGATATCAAACAAGAGGAAACAGTTGATGAGAAACTTGAATCATAAGGGACAAACACTTGTCTCATTTGCGTTAATCTTGCCACTTCTGGTGATGTTATTTGCTTTAGTAATTGATACGGGATATACCTATTTAGAAGAAAAAGAATTAAAAGATGGTGTGTTGATTGGATTGAAATATGGTATGAAACATTATGATGAAGATCCAAGGGATGAGATTCGTAATGTGATTGCTGAAAATGTCGATGGACTTTCTGTATTAAATATATATACAGAGGGAAATCAAATAAAGATTCAAGCCAAGAAACCGAAGAAAAGAATATTTTTTAATTTTAATACAAGTACAGAGTTATCTGTAATTTATACTGCTTATCAAGATGCAGGAACATGGAAGATTGTAAAAGAGAGGGGATAATATGGCAGTAAAACAAGCAAGAGTTATTACGGTAACAGGTGTGAAAGGTGGAGTCGGTAAAACGACCACTGCTTTAAATTTAGCTGGAATATATGCGAATCAAAAATTGAAAACATTAATCATCGATATGGATTTATATAGTGGAGGAGTTGCTCTTTCATTAAATATTGATACAGATAAAGATTTATTTCACATATCTGATGATATGAATAATAACCGTTTTGATTATATTGAAAATTATGTAACCCCATATCATGAGTATATTGATTGTATTACTGCTCCAATTGATCCACGTTTATCTAGTCAAATTGGAAGTAATTACGTTGATTTAATTTTAGCTCGTGCTAAGATGAAATACGATGTCATTATCATTGATACAAATCATATTTTAAGTGAAATGAACTTAGTAGTGATGGATGCTTCTGATATGATTTTATATGTCATTAGTAATGATCCAGTAGATATTAAAAATATGAAAACGATGGTATCTATTTTAAAAGATATGGAGAGAACAAATTATTATATTGTATTAAATGAAGCTTCTGATGTAGAAAAAAATTGCTTTACAAAATATGATATTAAAAATATTTTAAAAAATAGTATTGATTATGTAATACCAAATAGTTTTTATCAGAAAGATATTGATGAATACGTATTAGATGGTAAGATTATGACGATGACAAAGAGAATTCAAATGAAAGATAAAAAAGCAATGAAAGTATTTGAAATGATTGCGGATGCATTGTTAGGAAAGAAGGAAAAGAAATGAAAAAGTTTACAGAAACCTTTAATGTAACACCACAAAATAAAACAAAAATATATAGTGGAAATGACTATGATGCATTTCAAAATAAAGAGTTATTAGAGAAATTACGTAATCAAATTATTCAAAACTTAATTGATCATAAAGTAGAAGCTCATGGAACAATGGATGAGTTTGTAAAACAAGAAATTGATAAGATAATTAAGGGGTATGATTTAACGAATATTGAAAGAAATCATATTTATAACTTAATTGATAATGAGTTAAATGGGTATGGACCAATTACTGAGTTATTAGAAGATAAAGATATTACGGAAATTATGGTCAATGGTACCAATGAGATCTATATTGAAATTGATGGACATGTTGTTCGTGATGATTCTATTAGTTTTATTAATGATGACCATATTGTTCGTACTATCCAACGTATGATTCAACCATTAGGACGTACCATTGATACAGCGAATCCTATGGTAGATGCGAGATTAAAAGATGGTTCTCGTTTAAATGCAGTTATTCCTCCTTTATCATTAAAGGGACCGGTAATGACAATTCGTAAGTTTAAACCAGATTTAGAAAGTATTGATGACTTTTTAAGAACAGGTACTTTAACACCATATATGGCTAGATTCTTAGAAGCTTGTGTAAAAGCAAAAGTAAATATCATTATCTGTGGAGGAACAGGTAGTGGTAAAACATCTTTGTTAAACGTGTTATCTAGTTTTATTAATCCTGCAGAACGTATTATTACGATTGAAGATGCAGCAGAGTTACGTTTACATCAGGAACATGTTATTTCTCTTGAAACAAGACTTGTTAATTACGAAGGTAGTGGAGAGATTACGATTCGTGATTTAGTAATTAACTCTCTTCGTATGAGACCAGATCGTATTATTGTTGGAGAAGTTCGTGGAAAAGAAGCATTTGATATGTTACAAGCTATGAATACAGGACATACAGGTAGTATGACGACAATGCATGCGAATGGTCCAAAAGATGCGATGAATCGTCTAGAAACAATGATTTTAATGGCTGGAATGGAAATTCCAATACGTGCGATTCGTGAATATATTGAGAATGCCATTCATATTGTCATTCAAATTTCTCGTCTAGCAGATGGTAAAAGAAAGATTGTCGATATATCAGAAGTAGTTGGCTTTCAAGAAGATGAAATTGAATTAAAACAAATCTTTACATTTAAACAAACTGGTGTATTAGACAATGGAGAAGTAGATGGAGAATTTAAATTAATGAAATATAAACCAAAAGTTTATGAAAAGATTAAAGCAGCAGGAATTGATGATTTAACAGATATTTTTGGAAAATAAAAAGGGGTGATAACAATGAATCAAAATCCTACTTTATCAACATTTAGTATGGAAAAAACACAAAAACCTGTCAATCAGGATTTATCAGTTGTGTTTCACCCAGCAAGTACAGTAGCGAGATATGAGTATGTTGTTACCAAGGATGGTGTGGCTGGAAGTCCTATTACGATTACTGGTGCGATTGATGCTCCTATTTATTTATTAGAGAGTGGAGAATATCAAATCACAGTCAATACTTATGATGCGACTGGAGCTTTAATGGAAGTGAAAAAAAGTGGTACTTATGTCATTGATAAAGAGAAGCCTCGTATTAATGTAGGAGAACGCTCTTTAGTCATGGAACAGGGGAGTACTTTAAAACCATTAGAGGGTATTATTGTTACTGATAATCACGATGGAAATTTACTTGATAAAGTAACAACCAATTACGATAGTATTGATTTTGAAACGTTAGGAATTAAAACACTTACTTATACAGTAACTGATCAGGCAGGAAATACTGCTACAGAAAGTATTACGATTAATGTTGTAGAATCGACAAGTAATCAATTACAATTAACACAAGCTGTTATTATCGCAACTCTATTAATTGTTATTTTTATGATTATGAAATATCGCCATACAATGGCATTAGAAAAAAGAATCGCAAAGTATTCTTTAGAGCCATTAGTAGATAATTCAAAATCAATTTTCGATAAAATATTAGATCGTTATTTTCTCATGATTCAAAAAATTACGAACTTATTATCAAAGTCAGTATTTGTTCAAAAGTTTTCTAAAAGATATGAGAAATATGCTGGAACGATTAACCATCGTTATAAAAAAGGAATTTATTTTGTGGCAAGTAAAACATTGATTGCGATTGTCTTCTTATTAATTGCCGTATTTGCCAAAACATTACAATATCAGGTTATTACACTTTACGAAGCATTTATTCCACTTGTATGTGGCTTTATGATGCCGGATTTATTATTTATCTATCAGTATAAACGATATCGTAATCGCATTGAAAATGATTTATTACAAGCCATTATTATTATGAATAATGCTTTTAAATCAGGACGTAGTATTCAACAGGCAATTCATTTAGTAACAACAGAATTAACTGGACCAATTTGTGAGGAATTTAAAAAGATGGAGTTAGAACTATCATTCGGATTATCCATCGATGTCGTATTCCACCGTTTCTCAGATCGTGTTCGTTTAGAAGAAGTCGCATATTTAACAGCTTCTTTATCGATATTAAACAAAACGGGAGGAAATATTATCAAAGTATTCTCTTCAATCGAAGAATCATTATTTAATAAGAAAAAGTTAAAGTTAGAAATGTCTTCCTTAACGGGTTCATCTCGTATGATTATGTATGCTTTAATTGTTGTACCACTTCTATTTATTGCCTTTGTATCGATTATTAACCCAACTTATTTTGTGCCATTATTTACATCAGCAATTGGTATTATCTTAATGTTAATTATGGTTGTTTTATATGTAGCTTATATTTATATTGTTAGAAAAGTTATGAAAGTAAGGATGTGATGAAATGAAAACAGAAGAAAAAAATCCTCGTATGTTAGCGAAGATATACCGTGATAAAGATATTCAAAAAGTACAAGAAAAAATGAATATGCTCGGTAGTTTTCAAAAGATGGATACATATACATTCTTAAATGTTCGATTAATTTCTAGTATTGTTGTATTTTTACTTTTATTGTATTTCTTTCAATATGGCTATTTACTAGCACCATTTCTAACGATTTTATATTATTATTTATTTACTTATACCTATATTGATATTCCATTGAAAAAGCGTGTGAAACAATTAGATCATGATGCTTTATATTTCTTTGAAATATTAACACTGACATTAGAATCAGGAAGAGATTTGGAACACTCTTTAGAAGTTACTGTCGAAAATGTCGATACTGAACTTTCTAGAGAATTTAAACAAGCATTATATGAAATGAAGTTTGGTAAATCACTCATTGAATCATTAGAAGATATGAAAAAGAGAATTCCTAGTGAAACAGTGAATAATATTATTTTAAATATGACTCAGACAAGTGTATTTGGAAATAGTATTCTAGAGACAATGTATCATCAAATTGATTTTTTGAGAGATAAACAAATCTTAGAAATACGTGGAGCAATCAACAAGATACCAAATAAAGTCAGTATTATTTCTGTTGTATTTGTCGTACCACTGATTTTACTAATGATTTTAGGACCATTTATTATTAATTTATTGTCATAGACTTGAAAAATATAGTATAATTTATTAGAAAGAAGGTTATCATATGTATCATTTTATTGGAATAAAGGGGACTGGTATGGCTTCACTTGCTCAGATTATGAAAAATTTGGGATATGAAGTCAAAGGTAGTGATATTTCAGAACATTGTTTTACGGATGATGCTTTAAATGCTGCTGGAATTTATGCCTTGCCATTTGATAAAAATAATATCAAAGAAAATGATATTGTGATCCGTGGGAATAGTTTTACAAGTGAAAACAATGAAGAGGTAAGACGTGCCGAAGAATTGAATGTAAAAATGTATGCTTATGAAGAGATGGTAGGGAAGTTAACAAAGATGTTTCAGACCATTACAGTGGCTGGTTGTCATGGTAAGACAACAACTTCTTCTATGTTAGCACATACATTATCAGAAATATGTGGATGTAATTATTTAATTGGTGATGGAAGTGGATATGCTTCCAAAGAAAATAAATATTTTGTTTTAGAAGCTTGTGAATATAAAAGACATTTTCTAGCATATACGCCAACTTATGCGATTATTACAAATATTGATTTAGATCATGTTGATTATTTTAAAGATATTGATGATGTCATTTCAGCATACCAAGAATATGCGAATAAAGCTGAAAAAATGGTCATTGCTTGTGGAGATGATCCATATACACATTCTCTAGAAGTGAATCCTCCAATATTCTACTATGGATTAGATGAAGACAACGATATCGTTGCGAAAAACGTAGAATATAAAGAGAGTGGAACTAGCTTCGAAGTATTTGTAGAAGGAAATTATTATGGTTCATTTGACTTACCATTTTATGGAAAACATATGTTGTTAGATGCGTTAGCAGTTATCGCAGTATGTTCTTATGAGAGAATGGATGCGAAAGAAGTATCTAAACAATTAAAGACATTTACAGGAGCAAAGAGAAGATTTCAACAAAAAGCAATTGGAGATATTGTAACAATTGACGATTATGCGCATCATCCAAATGAAGTAAGAGCAACTATTAAAGCTGCTCGTCAAAAATATCCAAAGAAAACAATTGTTGCTGTATTTGAACCATATACATATGCAAGAGTACAAGAATTCCATGAAGATTATGTCAAAGCTTTAAATCAAGCAGATTATGCCTATGTCATGGATATAAAAAACGATCGTGATAACCCTGAAGATTATCCAGGAATTACAAGTGATTTGATTATTAAAAATTTAGAACATGGAGATCATATTAGTTTAGAGGAAGTAGATAAACTAATGCAGTATGAGAATGCTGTTGTAATCTTTATGAGTCCAAAGAATATTTATCACATTCGTGAAGCTTATGAGAAACTAGTAGAAGAAAAACAAAACACTGATACCAATTAAGGTAACAGTGTTTTTTGATAAGCAAGCATATTTTCCCAATCTCCTAATAAATAATTTGCATAATAGTTAAATTCTTCATCGTATAAAACGATACATTGATATCCGTCTTTATTAAAATAACAATGATCTAAATACATATAATAATCTTGTTGATTAACACGAATTGTCTCACGATTTAAAAAACCGATATAGTAATTCATTGCTGTATTATCATACATACTTGTTTGATATTTTTTTTCATATAAATTTTGGATAGTAGGAATATAATGATTATTAATTAATTGAGATGTATTATAACTCATATATCCACCATCTTGATATATTGTTTCAATATCAGATAGTAATTGATCAATATCTACATTTGGGTCAATATTTGCTAATGCTTCTTTTAATGAATCAATATTTCCCGTTGTCATCATATGATAAAAAGGTTCAGTACCAACTACTTCCATTAACATCTTTAAAACAGTTGCTGTATCTCGATAAGAAGAATTAAATACATTTCCATATTCATCTGATAAAATAGAAGCAAGGCCTTCTTCAAACGAGTAGAGTGGTTGCATTCCATTTAAAATACGTTTCGAAAAAGCATGGGCAATTTCATGTTTAAAAGTAGCCACTTCATTATCATTTAAATCACAATCTAATAATAGGACATTATGATAGTAAAGACCTTGTAAATTTGAATTATTAAAATCTACTGTCGCAACTTGTAAATGATTAAACACCTCAAAGATAAAATCAGGATCATAATTAATTAAATCTAATAATAATGTTTGATAATCGAGTGTCCAATATTTTTGTAATTCCGACATAGTTGGATTATTGGTAATTAATTGTTTTAAATATGCGATTTGTTCTTCTTGTGGTTGTCCTTTATAAAATGGATTTTCATCCATGATATTAACATTTAAATCTTCAACAGGAGTATCTGTATATTCTTGGTACCACTGTGTTTCTCCTTGATAAGAACAAGCTGTACAAAGACTAATACCTGTTGTGAATAATAATTTATAAAGTAGTGACTTATTGATTTTTTTCATACATACACCTTCTTATTCCGAATGCATCTTATTATACACAAATAATTGAAAAATGCAAATTAAAACTTATGAATTTTTCTTCATAAGTTCTTTTATCTTCTCTGTATTTTTAAAATTCATTTTAGCAACTTCTTTTAAAGCATCAAAACCATGTTCTTCGATAATCTTTAATGCTGTTTCATCAACTAGATTAGAAGCTCCTTTTGGTAGTGTCATATGAAATTTTTCTTCTAATTTATGAAATTCTTTTAGAAAAATATAACGACTAATTAAAGAAGAACAAGCAACACTTAAAAATTTATCTTCGGCTTTTGTAAAGAAAGTAATTTTACGTACTACATGGTCTAATCCCTTTAAATAATTATAATATACATATGGATTAGCAAATTGATCGACGATAACTGCATCTACTTCTTTTTCTTCTTTTTTAGCTTTTGCTAACTGTAAATATAACACGCGATTATGTAGAATTGCTTTCATTTTATTCATATTAATATCTTGTTGATATTTCTCGTTATATTCTTTATTACTTAAAATAACACTCGTATAAGAAATTCTCTGAATGATTTTAGGAACAATTTCCAATATTTTCTCATCACTCATTTTCTTACTATCTTTTACTCCTAATTCTTCTAAGTAGGGAATATCTTCTTTGGTTACATAACTAGCAGTTACTACAATTGGACCAAAATAATCTCCAGTACCAACTTCATCACTACCAATTGTTCTTTTATGATATAGCTGTGCCACTAATTTTTGTGTCTCATAATCATCTTTCTTTTTCTCATCTTTTTTATTTTCACTATTTGTTTCTTCTATCTTTTTACCAGGATTTAAATTCTGTTCCATCTGTTTCCATAGAGCTGCATCTATATCAGCACTAATTCCTTGAAATACGACTTTTCCTGATTCATAGAGAGTTACAACTGTATCTGCTTCATCCGCTTGAAACACCGCATAGGGAGGTGTTTTAGGACGTTTTTTATCTTGAAAATATTCAATCATCTTTTCTTTTGTATTGTCACTAATTTTTAAAGTAATTGTCATAGTATCACCAAATTCATTTTAACATAAAATTAATAGAAAACAAACTTTTATTTTTTCCCACTTTGTAATATAATAATAATGAGGTGATAGAGTGAACATTATAGATATTATCATTATACTAATCTTACTCATGGGCGGTGTCATAGGTTTTAAAAATGGTGTTATCCGTCAGACAGTATCTTTTGTAGGTTTCTTTATTGTTGTAATTTTATCTTATTTCTTAAAAGACTTTGTATCGGTAATCCTATATAAGTTTGTTCCATTTTTCTCATTTAGTGGTAGCTTAGCAGGGGTTACTACCTTAAATATTTTAATTTATGAAGTAATCGCATTCTTACTCGTATATGTCATTTTAATGGCAATTTATCATTTTATTGTTCGAGTAACAAGAATTGTAGAAACTATTTTAAAATTTACAGTAATTTTAGGAATTCCATCAAAATTACTTGGAATGGTAGTAGGTTTTATAGAAACGTATATTATGGTATTTATTGGTCTATACTGCTTATCACTTCCAATCTTTCAAATTCCAATGATGAATGAATCTGGAGTTAGAAATACTATATTAAATCGTACACCTGGATTATCAAGTGCTGTAAGTAAAAGCTTAAATGTAGTCAATGAATTTGCTGATTTAAAAGAAAAATATAAAGATACAACAAATAAAAACGAACTCAATAAAGAAACATTAGATTTATTCTTAAAATATAACGTAGTTCGTTATGATACCGCAAAAGAATTAGTAGATAGTGGTAAGTTAAAAATCGATGGAGTAGAAAGTGTATTTCAAAAATATGAAGGGAGTAAATAATTATGTTGAAACATGCAAATGAAAGTAATTTTAATGAAATGACAGGAAAGGGATTAGTACTTGTTGATTTCTTTGCTACTTGGTGTGGACCTTGTAAAATGTTAGGACCTGTCTTAGAAGACATGGCTAGTGATCGTGATAGCATTGATATTGTGAAAGTCGATATTGATGAATCAATGAATTTAGCACGCCAATATGGTATTATGAGTGTTCCAACATTAGTACTATTTAAAGATGGGCAAGTAGTTGCTCAAACAAGTGGTTTTCAACCAAAAGAGTCTATTCAACAATTTATCGATAATAACAAATAAAGAGCCTTTATTGGTTCTTTTTTTGATACAAAAAGTTCGTTGACACTCCACAAACAATTGTATTGTTTTTCGCAAATTTTCCTGTTATAATGAAGGTAATATAGAAGCTAGGAGTGACGAAATATGACAGTTCGCAAAGTGTTACCATGGGGAGGGGAGGGCATTTAGTACTTTAACCTTTATAAATAAGCATTTTATTGAATATTTTAAACTTAAAAAAGTTGTTTTCGTAGTGGAAACAACTTTTTCTCGTGGCCATTTCTTAGATCCTC
>USRP01000003.1 GCA_900557185.1 uncultured Mycoplasmatota bacterium | reverse complement strand
TATAAAGATGTTAAATTGTAAGTCAAAAATAACTTACAAAATATATTATACGAGGAGTATAGAAGTATGAAAAAAGTAATATGTGTGTTAGGAATACTATGTTTTGCTGTTATTGGAGTAGGTGCAGGGTATTGGTATGCCAAAACACGATACAGATCCCCATCAAGGATTTATTCATTCCATCTTTGACCTCGAACCGAGAAATGTAACCCATTGGATTGCTCCCGATGCCTTAGCTCGTTTCGGGTCTGATTATGCCACAACAACGGACATATCAGGAAGCTCACCAGAACAATTAAAAGAATACATTAACCAGAGAAAACCTGTGGTGGTGTATACAACAGCAAATTTTAATTATCCATCGACATGGGATGGGGAAGTATCTTTAAATTTACATGTTGTATTATTAACTGGATATAATCGTATTACAGGAAATTATATTGTATTAGATCCATGGAGTGGAAGAAAGTTAATTTCTAAACAGAAGTTTGAATCGATTTATAATTTGATGAGATATGCAGTAGTCGTTCAATAATGACTACTTTTCTCATGGAAAAAGAGGAAATTTGTGGTAAAATGAAAGTGGTGATAAAAATGGCAAAAATTCATATTATGGATGAAATTCTCGCCAATAAAATTGCAGCCGGAGAAGTGGTAGAACGTTGTAGTTCCGTTGTAAAAGAATTGGTAGAAAATAGTATAGATGCTGAATCTACAGAGATTAAAATAGAATTAGTAGATGCGGGAACAAGAGAGATTAAAGTAACCGATAATGGAACAGGAATGGACCATGAAGATGCAGTCAATGCCTTTGGAAGACATGCGACTAGTAAATTAAAATCAGAAGATGATTTATACCGTATTGAAACGTTAGGGTTCCGTGGTGAAGCCCTTCCTTCCATTGCTTCTGTTAGTGAAGTAACTCTTACAACATCAACAGGAGATGTAGGTACCATTGTTAAAATCAATGGTGGTAAATTAATATCAGTCGATCGTGGAGATGCCAGAAAGGGAACTATCTTTCAAGTTAAGAATCTATTTTATAATACTCCAGCTCGTTTAAAACATTTAAAAAGTTTATATGCCGAGTTAGGAAGTATTACGGATTATGTCAATAAAATTGCTCTATCTCATCCCGATATTAAATTTCGCTTAATCAATAATGACAATGAAATTTTAAATACAGATGGGACAAATCATTTATTAAAGACAATTAAAGCAGTCTATGGATTAAATGTAGCTCGTAAAATGATAGAAGTTAGTACCAGTGACGATGATTATACAGTACATGGTTATATTTCTATGCCAGAAGTTCATCGTTCTTCCAGAAATCACATGGTTACAATTGTCAATGGTCGTGTCGTTCGAAACCAAGAATTAAATCGTGTTATCAATGATGCCTATCATTCTTTTAAGCCGGATACACGATATCCAATCGTCGTATTAGAAATCCATGTCGATTCTAGTTTAGTCGATGTCAATATCCACCCGACCAAGATGGATATTAAATTTAGTAAATTAGAAGAATTAAAAGAATTGATTACGAAAATGATTCATGAAAAGTTACACCATAAAAATTTAATTCCTACTGCTGAAATAGAAACAGAAGTAAAAGAAGAAATAAAAAAACCAAAATATGTAGAACAGACACTTGTTTTAGAAAAAGAGATTGCTGAACCAACGATTCCAACAGAACCGGTATTAGAGTTGGAAGAAGAGGAAATTCCAATCAATTTTGATTTCGTAGAAGAAACAGAAGATACTATTTTAGAAGAATCCCAGAAAGAAAATAATCAGGATATCGAGATGAAAAAAAGAATGCCAGAAATGTATCCTGTAGGAATTGTCCATGGAACATATATCATTTGTCAAAATGAAGAAGGTATGTTTTTGATTGATCAACATGCAGCCAAAGAAAGAGTAAACTACGAATATTATATGAAGAAAATGGGAAATCCTAATATCGTATCAACCCCATTATTATTCCCGATTACAATTGAATTATCTAGTTCTGAATTTGTCTTAGTCAAAGAAAAACTAGATGTATTAAGAGATCTTAAATTTGTAGTAGAAGAATTTGGTTATCAATCACTATTGATTAAAGAACATCCAGCCTGGTTACCCCAAGATTTTGTAGAGGATAGTATTCGTAAAATTATCGAGATTATTATTCAAGAAGGAAAACATTTTTCCATTGAAAAGTTCAACGAAAAAGTCGCAACGATGATGAGTTGTAAACATGCGATTAAAGCCAATCAGTATGTGGACATGAAAGAGATTGAACAATTAATTTATGACTTGAGACATTGCGATAATCCGTTTAACTGTCCTCACGGAAGACCGACAACTGTCTTTTTAACCAATTATGATTTAGAAAAACTATTTAAACGTAGTGGTTTTGAAAATTTAAAATAAAAAGGAGGAATTCTATGAATATCGATACAACGACAGCTTTTGCTCATGACAATGAATTTCAATTAGCACTCACAATTGCCACCCCTGTTGGTAATCCTAGAGGAATTGTGTTATTCGTTCCTGGCATCTATGAGACAAGTGACATGTTTCAACCTGTCTTTGAACCTTTTTTAAAAGAACAGTTTATCTGTGCTAGTTATGACCATCGTGGAACTGGAAAAAGTATCCATTTTGAAAGTGAAATTGGCTATTTAGGAAAAGACGGAGCAACGGGATTAGTACAGGATATCTATGTCATTATTCAGGCAATTTCGAAAATGTATTCCGGTTTAGCAATCTTCTTAGTAACCCATGATTATGCCAGTTTAATGGCAATTAACTTTTTAAAAGAATACGACGACCGTATTCGTGCCTTAGCTCTCATAAATCCTATTGCCTTATATACAGGATTAAAACGTCAGAGATTATTTTATGAATATACATCGATTGTGACACCAACTTATTTTAGAAACCAATTTATGAATCAGATGTTTTATCGTAGGGTAGAAAAGAGAAAAGGAGCAACATTACCATTTTTGTATGCTACCAAAAGCTTATATCACTTGTGTGAAGTAGGTTATATGGTTCAACATCAAGGAACTTATTATTTAAGAAATACAAATTTGCCTATTTTTATGGGTGTTGGAGAAAAAGATCATATCCGTGAATATGGAAGTGAAACAAAAAACTTGTTATCGAGAATTGGATATAATAATATCGATTATCGTACTTATCCAGAGGGAACTCATAATTTATTTCAAGATGCTGAAACCAATCAATTAATTCACGACTTATTACTGTTTTTTACGTTAAGCTTATAAACTGATACATGATATCAGTTTTTTATTTGCTTTCTTTTATAAATTATTATATAATAGGGAACAAATTTAAGGGGGAATGATTCATGACTTCAAAGTTTAATGAGAAAGTAGAGGCAGAGTTGCAGTTTTTTCCTGAAATGCTTATGTTTTATTCTAAATGTTTTACGTTATATCGCAATTGTAAAAGTGATGAACTGTTTCGTCGTCAATTGCAGACGATTTGTCCAGAAGAATACGTAGACCAAGTACTTGAACAAATTCAATCGTTTGTGAAAATTATAAATAAAAAACAGAAAAAAGAAATTTCTTTTTTCGAGTTACAACAACAAATCAAAGAAAATTTAAAAGAGAAAGAAGAATTATTATCAAAACCAGAACAACAAATGGTTTCTATCTTATTAGAGTCTCCAGATGAAGCTTCTTTTTATAATGCTTTAACACCTCATTATCAACCACAGACAATTACGACATATCTATATAATATTCAAAATAAATTGTTAAAAGATACAAGTGTCAAAAAGAAAAAGAAGAAAAAAAGCATAACCTGGACATTACCAGACTATCAATCATATCGTAAAGTATATGAGAAATATCAACCGTATTTTAATGAGAATGAACAATTAGTAATGTCTCATATATTAACCTCTAAAACTGAGGAAGAAGTAGATAAAAAACTAGAAAATATAATGGCTAAAAATATGATTGCCTACCACAAAACCATTATCAAAAAGAAATTATTAAATCCACTTGATTATGTTAAAAAAGCAAATCAAACATTGGATGAGATCAAAGCAATGAGGTCTACTTATAAGAAGTATCAAATTTATTTTACACAAAGTGAATGCGAAGTAATGGATGTTATTATAACTTCTAATAGCCAATTAGAAGTAGAAGAGAAATTACAAGATAAGTTAAGTCGTCAATCCATTCATGGTTATGAAATGTCCTTAAAAAAGAAACTATCGAATCCCGAACAATTATTAAATTGTGTCAATAAACAATTGGAATCATTTCGCCAATTAAAAGATGTTTATACACTTCATCATCATCGTTTAACAGAAAATGAGTGTATAGTCATGGATGCTTTATTGTCTTCTAAGACAAATGCAGAAGTGTATTCAAAATTAAAGAATAAATTACCAAAGAAAATGATTTCTATTTATAAAAGTAGATTAAAACAGAAATTATCATTATTCAAAAAATCAGGAAGTGAAAATAGTGTAAATTCTATTTATTATTTATATCAACCATATATTCCCGAAGAGTATCAAAAAGCCTATGAACAAATGAGTTCATTAAATGAAAAAGAGCGAGAAAAATATCCGGAATTATACGAAAAATATAATGATGTCAATCGTTTCTTAGTACGTTGTGAGCGTGCTGTAAAGCAAAAAAGTTCTCTTCCAAAATTCTCTGTACAGAAAAAAGTCGTGAAAAAAGATGTGAGAGAGACAAAGATTAATTCTCTATTTCCTGGTGAAGTAAAGAATATGTTAGATAATTCTATTGAACTTTCCGAAGAAGAAAGAAAGCTATTGTGTCAATTTTATGGAATTGGAACAACGAAACACTCTTTAGAACAATTACAAGAAATGTATTTGATTCCAAATCGTAATATCCTCAAAAATAGGATTTATCACGCTCTTGAAACATTAGAACAAGGAAGAAAAAACGAGCATCCTGAACAGAATGAAATGAGAAGTAAACTAAAAGAAAAATTTGTTGTCGGAAGTTTACAATTATCTAAGACAGAAGCAAAATTATTAGATTTTTATTATGGAATTACAGGTCCACGTAAGTCATTAGAAGAATTATCTCATATATATCATCTTTCACAAGCTTCTTTGATGAAAAAGATTCATTATGCATCTAATACAGTATTAAATGCTAATACGTATACAAATCCAGCGATGATTAAAGCAATTCAAAATCTTTCGGCGAAGTCAGGTAAAGATAATGTAATACAAGATCGTGAAATTAGACCATTACGATTATTGGTAAAGCAGAGTATTTATTTAAGTGTTTGTCCTCTGACATTTTCCCAAAAGAAATTATTAGATCTATTTTATGGATTATCAGATGATAAGGGCGTTATGAGTACAGAAGAACTTGCTGAAAAGTATCAAATTCCTCTTGATACATTGCGTTTTTATCTTTATGAAACAGTAAGATATATATTGAATTACGTAACAGAAACAGAATTCCATCAACAAATGGAAGCAAACTGTCATATCGATGAAGAAGTATTAGAAAAGAAATTAAAACGATAAAAATCACAAAAGAAATCAAATTGATTTCTTTTCTTTTCATATTTGTTGATAGAAAGAAAGAAAATATAGTATAATGTTATAGATGAGGGAGCGTTGAATATGAAATTAAGTAATCAGTTTTTTTATACGTTGAGAGAAGATGCCAAAGACGAAGAAACAAGAAGTGGAAATTATTTAGTTCGTAGTGGTATGATTAAAAAAGTAGGGACGGGTATTTATCTTTTTATGCCACTTGGTTTACGAGTAATGAAAAAGATTGAAAATATTATTCGTGATGAAATGAATCAAGCAGGAGCTCAAGAATTATTGATGCCATCATTAATTCCAGAAGATTATTATGTGCAAAGTGGGAGAAAAGAAGTATTTGGTCATGATATGTTTTCTTTAAAAGATCGCTATGATCGTGGTTATGTATTAGGACCTACGCATGAAGAATTATTTGTTTATGCAGCCAAAGAAATGATTCATTCATATAAAGATATGCCATTTAATATTTATCAAATCGCCAATAAATATCGCGATGAACCAAGACCACGTTTTGGATTAATTCGTACTCGTGAATTTACTATGAAAGATGCTTATAGTTTTGATGTCGATGATGAAGCTTGTGATGTTTCTTATCAAAAAATGTTCCGTGCCTATCAAAATATTTTTGACCGTATTGGTTTAAATTATAAAATTGTAAGAGCTGGTACAGGAGCGATGGGGGGAAATCTATCAGAAGAATTTCAAGCAGTAGTAGAAATTGGAGAAGATACATTAGTACTTTGTCCAAATTGTGATTATGCTTCTAACTTAGAAGTAAGTGCTTGTATTGTCGATGAGACAGAAAGCTATGAAGAAGAAAAAGAAATGGAACTTGTCCATACTCCAAATGCTGGTACAATTGAAGAAATTGCTGACTTTTTACAAGAAGATAAAAGTCGTTTTGTAAAAACATTGATTTATAAAATAGATGGTAAATTTTATGCTTGTTTAATCCCTGGAGACCGTGATTTAAACGAAGAAAAATTAAAACAATTATTACATGCGAAAGAAGCTTGTTTAGCTGAACCTGAAGATGTTGAGAGAATTACCAAAGCAAAAGTTGGGTTTGCTGGACCAGTAGAACTTTCTATTCCAATTGTGATGGATCATCACGTACAGATGATGAAAAACTTTATTGTCGGTGCAAACAAAAGTGATTACCATTATAAAAATGTCAATTTAAAAGATTTTAAAGTGAAAAAAATGGGCGATATTATCAATGTACAAGAAGGGGACTTATGTCCTAAATGTGGCGCTAAATTGACATTTAAAAAGGGAATTGAATGTGGCAATACATTTAAATTAGGAACGAAATACTCAGAGAGTCTTGGTTTAAATTACTTAGATCAACACAATCAATTAAAACCAGTCGTTATGGGATGTTATGGAATTGGTTTAGCTCGTATTATGACTTCAATTGCTGAACAAAGAGCAGATGATATGGGAATTGCTTGGCCAGTTCAAATTGCTCCATTTGAAATTGCGCTCGTAGTGATTAATCCAAAAGATGAAGTCCAAAAAAGAATTGCTGATCAATTATATCAGACAATAGAAAGTATGGGCTTTGAAGTAATTTATGACGACCGTAAAGAAAGACCAGGTGTGAAGTTTAAAGATATGGAATTAATTGGTATTCCAGTACAAGTAACAGTTGGTAAAAAAGCCGGTGAAGGTATGATTGAAATAAAAAAACGCGGTGGCGAAAAAGAAGAAATTACGATTGATCTATTAAATGAAAAAGTAATTGAATATTTAAATCAGTAAGAATCAATGAATATTGATTCTTTTTTTGAAGAAAATGTGACAAAAAATGAAAAGATGATATGCCATAATAAACTAGGTGATATTATGAAAAAAGCATATCTAATACCTGTTGTTTTATCCATTGCCATCGGGTTTATCATTGGCAAGACAATGTGTGATGAATACCATACAACGAGTGAAACGAAAAGTGTTTTTCAAACAACGAATTCTTTAAAAGTATACTATTTACAGTATGGTGTATATTCGAATGAAGAAAATATGAAGAAGAGTGTTTTAAGTCTGCCATATTATATTTATCGTATTGAAGAGAATCAATATCATGTTTATATTGGAGTTACTAGTAAAGAAGAAAATGTTGCTAAAATGCAGGAATATTTTAATTCTTTCGGGTATGTTACTTATAAGAAGGAAGGTTATATTAAAAATCAAGAATATATGGAACAGTTACATACGTTAGATGAGATGTTAACAAAAGTAACAGATCAGAAAACAATCAATGATATTAATCAAAAAATATTAGAAAATTATAAGGAGGATTGAGATTGAACTTAAAAATAAAAGAAATACCACAAGAAGAAAGACCAAGAGAACGTCTGTTATGTTATGGAGTGGAGCAGTTATCCAATGAAGAATTATTAGCTATTTTATTAAAAACTGGAACGAGAGATATGAGTGCGAAAGTACTTGCTTCTTATCTTTTAAAAGAAATAGGAAATATTTCTGAGTTACAACATACTTCTTATCAGGTGTTAGCACAAATGAAAGGTATTGGTAGGGCGAAAGCTTGTACTCTTTTAGCGGCCGTAGAACTAGGGAAAAGAGTATTACAAAAGAAATCTATTTTATATCAGAAATTTACTGATGCATATCAAGTTGCTTCTTATTATCAAGATAAGATAGGACATTTCAAACAGGAATATTTTATCTGTATTTATCTAGATGTCAGTAAGAAATTAATTCATGAGAAAGTCTTATTTATAGGTACCTTAAATCGCAGTTTAGTACATCCTAGAGAAGTATTTAAAGAAGCATATCAAGTGAGTGCCAGTTCTATCATATGTGTTCATAATCATCCAAGTGGAGAAGTATTACCAAGTAAAGAAGATGTTTTGTTTACATCACAACTTGTCAAAGTAGGAAAAATGCTTGGAATAGAAGTGATAGATCACATCATTATCGGGGAAGATAAATACTATAGTTTTTTTGAAAATAACCGAATAGCACTTTAAAAAATAATTGATTTATATTATAATGAATAAAGGTGATTTTATGTACGAAAAAAAGACGATCAATAAAAAATATATAATTTTGATTGCAGTGTTCGTGGTAGCTTTAGTACTAGGAATCACAAATGCGATTATTATGAATAAAGAAAATCTAAGTCCATTTGAAAAATCAATTAAGGATGCGACTTTAGCAGTTACTAAAATTCTTTATAAACCAGTTGATTTTGTAAAGGAAAAGATGAAAGAACATAGTGAAAAACAAGATTTGTATGAGAAATATAAAGAATTAGAAAAGAAAGTCAAAGAAACAGATTTAATTCAAAGTGAGAAAGAAGAATTAGAACGAGAAGTAGAAAATTTAAAAAAGACACTGGAATTGAATCAGACATTATCAGAAAGTAGTTATTTAAATGCAACTGTAGTAAATCGTAACTTAGGGTATTGGTATAATACCATTACAATTGATAAAGGAAGTTATAATGGGGTAGAAAAAGATATGCCTGTTATTGTCAGTGAGGGATTAATTGGAAAAGTAACAAAAGTAACGAACTTTAATAGTACAGTAAAATTAATTACCAGTGATGATGTTAATAATAAAACATCTGTAAAAATTAAAGTAGGAGATAAGTTTGTCTACGGATTATTATCTGGTTATGATAAACAAAAAAGAACCTTTATCGTTGAAGGAATTAGTGATAATACGGAGATACCAAAAGATTCTGTTGTCACGACAACAGGAATGGGAGATTCATTCCCAAGTGGTATTGTCGTAGGAAAAGTAAAAAGAGTAACAACCGATAATTTTGATTTAGCCAAAACAGTGGAAGTAACAAGTAGTGTCGATTATGACGATTTAAGTTTTGTTACAATCTTGAAAAGGAAGGCATAACGATGCAGTTAGCAATTATTGTTACGATTGTCTCTTTCTTTTTAGAGAGTTTAGTGAGTAATTTTGTCTCTATTAATAGTGATTTGTTTCTTCCACTTTTTACGATTGTTGCCTTAGTAATTATTTATCCTTATTTTAAAAAGGATCGTTCTAATTACTATAAAGTAGCAGCAATACTAGGGTTATTTTATGATATTGTATTTACAGATACATTGATTTTAAATTTATTTCTCTTTTTGATGACTGCTTATTTCATTGCGAAAATGAATTATATGTTATCTAATAATTATTTCAATGTAGCTCTGATGACTGTTTTAGCGATTGCTTTTTATCGTTCTATTTCCTTTTTCGTATTAGTAATCATCGGTTATTTACCTTTCTCTTGGTTTGCTTTAGGAAGAGGAATTACGACAAGTTTACTATTGAATGTGATATATGCAGTTATTTTATATGGAATTACAGATTATTTTTCACACAAGTACCACATTACAAAAATCGATTAGATGGAATGTTTCCATCTTTTTTTCATATATCTAATTAGGTGATAGGATGGATATTGAACGCGTTAAAAAAGAGATGAAGAAGAAACATCATCAAAGTAGTGAGAAAGATACACCTCGTAAAACGACGATTATCAAAAAGAATCATCAAAAGAAGATTACATCATTTATGATTCGTTTGTCTTTATGTATGATTATAACGTTGTTATGTTTTATATTATTAAAGAAAAATCCGAGTTGGAAGAGTCAGTTCTACAAATATGTGTTTGAACAAAACTTTCGTTTTGCAACTTTCAATCAAGTATATCAGAAATATTTTGGAAGTCCTATTCCTTTCTTTGATCAATTAGTCGAAGAACCAACTAAAGCTGTCTTCCATGAGGAATTGACCTATAAAGACGAGAAAAAGTACCAGGATGGGGTGAAATTAACTGTTGATAATGATTTACTCATTCCTTCCTTAGAAAGCGGTATCGTGGTGTTTATTGGTAAAAAAGAGGGGTATGGAAATACATTGATTGTCCAACAAGTAAATGGCATTGACTGTTGGTATGGAAATGTAAAAAACTTAAGTGTCAAACTATATGATTATGTCGAAAAGGGAAGTGCTTTAGGAGAAGCCAATGGTAAGAATTTATTCCTCGTATTTAAAAAAGACGGCTCTGTATTAGATTATAAACAATACATCCATGGTTAAACAAATATCATTTCATCCCATCTTTCTTCTCTGTACCATGATAGCTCTCATGACTGGTTTTATTAAACCATATCTTTTATTATTTTATCTTTTTAGTATTCATGAATGCGGTCATATTTTAACCGCTATCTATTATCGTTGGAAGATCAAAAAAATAATTATTTTACCATTTGGTGGACTGACTATTTTTGAAGAAGCACTAAATAGACCAATGAAAGAAGAATTCATGATTACTATCATGGGACCCATTTTTCAAACCATCGCTTATTTATTACTAGCTCCGATTGTCGATAAACCATACTTTCTAACTTTACATCTATCATTCCTATGCTTTAATTTACTTCCCATTTATCCTTTAGATGGATCTAAGATTGTATTACTATGTTTAGAAAAATATCTTCCATTTTATCAGAGTTACCAAAGTATCTTATGGATATCTTGTTTCTTTTCAATCTTATTATTTTTGTTATTACCACAAAACTTTGTCTTTTGGTGTATGTTATTCTTTTTATTGAAAAAGATATGGGACGAGTATCGAAAACTGCCATTTACCTTTTATAAATTCCTATTAGAACGTTATTTAAATCATTTACACTTCTCTAAATATATCAAAATAAAAAAACTAAATTTAAAGAAAATGAAACGAGAGAGAAGTCATATATTTTTATTTCAAAATAATTGGGTCAGTGAATCTCTGATTTTAAAAAAATGGTTTGACAAATAAGGATTTATCTGTTAAAATTTTATATTGTGTAGTACCCCTTTGGTTGCTACAACCGCACGAACAAGGTTTTAAAACATTTGTTACCTTTTAGGCGAGTCTTAGAATTGTAAGGAGGGAAAGTATGAAAGCTGTTATCGAAACTGGTGGAAAACAATACTATGTAGAAGAAGGTACAGAACTTTACGTTGAAAAATTAGACGCAGAAGTTGGAAGTAAAGTTGAATTCGACAAAGTATTGATGGTAGATGGAGCATTTGGTAATCCATATCTATCAAACGCAAAAGTAACAGGTGAAGTTGTAAAACACGGTAAAGATAAGAAAATTGTAGTATTTAAATATGTTCCAAAAAATAAATACCGTAAGAAACAAGGACACCGTCAACCATATACAAAGGTTGTAATTAAATCTATTAAAGTAAAGTAATATGATTCAAGTAATAATCAAACAAAAGAAGAATGACATTCAACAAATATCTTTAAATGGTCATTCAGAATATGAGGTAAGTGGCAAAGATATCGTTTGCGCAAGCGTCAGTAGTATCTTAATTACAAGTGTAAATGCAATATTAAGATATCAGAAAGATGCGATTCAAGTAGAGCAAAAAGATACGGATACGATTCATGTGACAGTAACGGTATTAAAACATGATTCAATGATTGATTTATTATTAGAAAATTTAGTTGCACTACTTACAGAACTTGCTTCAGATTATCCAAAGAATATAAGAATAAATAGAAAATAGGAGGTGTCCTCATGCTAGAATTATTAAAATTAAATATTCAATTATTCGCACATAAAAAAGGTCAAAGTTCTACAAAGAACGGACGTGACTCTGCAGGTAGAAGACTTGGCGCTAAAGCGAGTGATGGAGAATTCGTAACATCTGGTTCTATTTTATACCGTCAACGTGGTACAAAAGTATATCCAGGTAACAATGTTAAGATTGGAAAAGATGATACTTTATATACTACAATAGATGGATATGTAAAATTTGAACGTCGTGGTAGAGATAAAAAACAAGCAAGTGTTTATCCTACAAAATAATAAGCATTGAGAAATAATAGAAAAAAAGAAGTATGTTGTAATACTTCTTTTTGTGCATCAAAAAAGTTAGAAAATGATTGATATTTTCTAAAAAAAGTGCTATACTTTAGGTGTGAAGAGAGAATAAAAAAGGGTAGGAGGTGAAAGTCTATGTGGAGATGGCTAACTAGATTTTTCTAATAGGGACATTAACCAAACGTATATACACTGGAATGATATAGAATAGTTAATGTTGACTAGTTCCCGGTACTTTAAGTGCCGGGAATTTTATTTTATAACAAAAACTAGTAATCTGGCAATACTTTTTAAATAATTTTTTTAACTTTACACTTCATTTCCATTTGTCATTGAAAAAAGAACAGCTTTTTGCTACAATGAACTTATGATAGGAGTGATAAAGTTGAAAAATGGGAAAATGACAGAATTATTAAAAGTATTTGCAATTTTTATTATTTACTTAATATACAATAGTGTTTTTCAAGCAATATTTACAGCCTTAAACATTCATAGTGGAATCATTACTATGTTTACTGGAGATGTACTATTCTTAATTGGAATGATTGCTTTATACTATAAAGACTTAAAAGAGAGTTTAGACAATCTCGATAAAAGTAAGCGTAAATTTATTGGCAAAGTAGTCATCGGTGTTCTCTTGTTATTTGTTGTTAATATGATTGTAGGAATGATTAGTGAAGTATTAGTACCATCTAATTCAATCAGTGATGACAATACGACATCTATTTATAATTTGTCACAGATTTCATTTGCTTATACATTGTTTAAAACAATGGTATTTGGAGTCATTGCCGAGGAGTTATTATTTAAACAATCACTACGTAAAGTAATTCCAAACCATTTGTTATTTGTTATTTCTAGTAGTTTAATATATGCTGTTATGAATGTCATTTATGGAGATTTAAGTAGCCCATATTTACTGACAGACGCGTTATCATATTTTGCCGTATCTGCTACACTTGCGACAATGTATATTAAGAATCAAGATAGTATTATACTTGTAATGTTCATTAAATTCTTCTATAACTTAATTCCAATGTGTATTATGATCGCGGGGATGTTTTAGATGAAAACATGGAATTTGATAAATACATTAGCCGTCGTACAAAAAACTACTTCTGGTCAGAAGAACATGAACATTATTATCATCGTTGCAGTGATAGTTATTGTAGTTTTGGTAGCTAGTACTGTATTTTCAAACAGAAAATAGTAGCAATACTATTTTTTTGTCAAATAAGAAGGAGAAAATATGAAAAAAGAAAAATCATGTGGAACTATTATCATTGATTCTAATAAACGTGTATTACTCGTAAAACAAAAATTAGGATGGGTTGGATTTCCCAAAGGACATATGGAACAAGGAGAAACAGAAATGGAAACTGCTCGTCGAGAAACCAAAGAAGAAACTAATCTCGATGTCATTGTCGATGAAAAGAAAAGATATACAATCTCTTACATCACATCTACTCAGATTGATAAAGAAGTCGTCTATTTTCGTGCTAAACCTATTTCTTATTCTTTGCTTCCGCAAGAAGCAGAAATTGCTGAAATCATGTGGGTCGACATCGATGAAGCAAAACAATACTTATCATTTGATAACTTAAAACAATTATGGCAAAACGTTTTAGATGATTTTTACAAAGAACAAGCATAAGTATCATTTCTAAACGCATAGAAAAAACTATGCTTTTTTTTTACTTTCGTGTATAATAAAAACTAGAAAAGGAGGGCTTATATGTTTGTTGATGAAGCAATTGTCGATGTATTAGCTGGAGCCGGAGGAAATGGTTGTATGGCAATGCGTCGTGAAAAATATGTAGAAATGGGTGGTCCATTTGGAGGAAATGGAGGCCATGGTGCTGATATTATTTTTGAGGCAGATGAAGGATTAAATACATTACTTGATTTAAGATATCAAAAACAGATTAAAGGCCCTCGTGGAGAAAACGGAATGGGTAAGGGTATGCATGGTAAAAGCCGTGAAGCTGTTGTTGTTAGAGTACCTGTTGGAACTGTTGTAACAGACCTTGAAACAGGTGATGTAATTGCCGATTTAACCCAAAATAAAGAACAGGCAATTATCGCTCGTGGCGGTCGTGGAGGTCGTGGTAACATGGCTCTCGCAACTCATTCTAATCCTGCTCCTAGTATTTGTGAAAACGGAGAACCAGGAGAAGAAAAAAGAGTGAAAGTAGAGTTAAAATTACTTGCTGATGTCGGTTTAGTAGGACTTCCAAGTGTCGGAAAATCAACCATTATCTCTATGATTAGTGCTGCTAAACCAAAGATTGCCGAATATCACTTCACAACTTTAAAACCAAATTTAGGAGTCGTTCGTGCATCTCGCCATCGTTCCTTTGTCGTTGCTGATTTACCAGGATTAATCAAAGGAGCATCTTTAGGAGAAGGTCTAGGAGATCGTTTCTTAAAACACATCGAAAGAACAAGAGTCATTGCTCATGTTATCGATATGGGTGGTTATGAAATGCGTGATCCATACGAAGACTATATAACCATTCAAGAAGAATTAAAAAATTTCAAAGAGAGCCTATTAAAAAAACCACAAATTATCATTGCTAACAAAATGGATATCGAAGGAGCAAAAGAGAGACTAGAACAGTTTAAACAGAAAGTAGACTTACCAATTTATGAAGTAAGTGCTGCCATGAATCAAGGGTTAGATCAAGTAATAGAAGCACTTGCAGATATGTTAGATCATATCCAAAAACAACCATTAGAAGAAAGTGTCAAAGCAAAAAAACATGTTGTTTACAAATATGAGAAAGAAGAACCATTTACCATTACAAAAGACAATGATACATGGGTGATTCGTGGAAAAGAAATTGAACGATATGTTAGAATGATGAATTTCTCATCAGAAGAAGCATATATTCGCTTATCTCGTAAACTACGATTACTTGGTATTGAAGATGAATTAAGAAATCGTGGTGCAAAAGATGGAGATTATGTCAGAATTTTAGACTTTGAATTTGAATATGAAGAATAGAAATTTCTATTCTTTTTTGTTACAATAAAATGGAAGGTGAAAATATGGAAACATTACAAGAAATAATAAATGAAAGTAAAAATATTGTCTTTTTTGGAGGAGCAGGCGTATCTACCGTAAGTGGAATTCCTGATTTTAGAAGTGATACAGGACTTTATCATAAATACCCTTATCGTGCTGAAATTATGCTATCTCATTCTTATTTTATGCGTCATACAGAAAAATTCTTTCAATTTTATTTGCAAGAGATGATTCATAAACAAGCCAAGCCAAATGCCTGTCATCAAAAGTTAGCAGAACTTGAACAGAGTGGTAAACTAACAATGATTGTGACACAAAATATTGATGGACTTCATCAAATGGCAGGTAGTAAACATGTATTAGAGTTACATGGAACAGTCTATCAAAATACATGTATGAAGTGTCATAAGAAGTATTCTTTAGAAGAAATAGAAAAAAGTCATATCTGCTCTTGTGGAGGAATTATAAAACCAGATGTGGTATTATACGAAGAACCACTTCCAAGTGGAGTGTTTGAAAAAGCGATCGCAGCAATTTCTAACTGTGATACATTTATTGTTGGAGGAACATCATTAGCTGTTTATCCAGCTAATAGTTTGGTACAGTTTTTTCACGGTAAAAATTTAGTAGTCATCAATAAAGATAAAACTTCTTTAGATCAAAAAGCCACTTTAGTAATTCATGATGATATTGCCAAAGTTTTTGCCAAAATAAAAACAGATTAAGCAATCTGTTTGATTCTTTCGCCAACTTGATATTTTGTGATACCACTTGGAAATTCATAAGTTCCATACCCCTTTTTATAAAATATAAATCTCCATGGTTTTACATTTTTCTTACAATATAAAATGATATTATTATAGTCGACAATATAAATATCGATGGGAAATCTCATAAAACAGGTATGAATGCTATGACAACGAGGAAAGAATAGTCCATAGTTAGGTATTTCTTTCTTACCTATAAAACCGAAAAAACGGTTTTGAAAGTTCATACAAACATGAACATCTATTTTCTGATCTTTACTTAATATTTTCATTTTATCACCAAATTTATCATAACATACAAAAAGTGAATTGACAAACAATTGATTTCGTTATACACTAGTAATATAAAGAATAGTATTGGGAGGGTCACATGAATAGATTGAATCGTAAAGGACAAGCTTTAGTTGAATATCTTTTAATTATAGCTGTTATTAGTGTTATTGTCGTAGGAATTGTAAAAGTGTTAGGTGGTTATTTACAAGATTCTATGACCAAATCAAGCTGTAATCTAGTAGATAAAGTATATGTAGAAGGCTCAAAACCAGGAGAAGGAACTTGTGTCGATAAATAAGAAGCATTGCTTCTTTTTTTTATTCTTTTTTCTTTACCATAATTTCCCACAAAGTTCTAGAAATTTAACCACAATGTTTTTATAGAATGAAATCAAGGAGGTGATAGAAAGGGTAGAAAAAAACAACTAAATGAACTTACAAAATAATAATCAATAGATAGAAAATATACTCCTAAAAATTATGAAAGGGTAGTGATAATGTAGAAAAAGGATATGAGATTTGATATACTAATGTAGAGGTGTTATTATGTATAAGATTTGCTTTGTAGAAGACGAAAAAGACTTAAATGATCTTATGAAAACCTACTTAGAGCGTGAAGGTTATGAGGTGCTTAACTTCTATGATGGAAAAAGTGCGCTAGACTATGTAGGAAATCAAGTCCACTTATGGATCTTAGATATAATGCTCGGTGATAATGTGAGTGGATATGATATTATTAAGAAAATTAGAGAAACAGATAGCACAGTACCAGTTATTTTTACATCAGCTAGAGATCAAGATTTAGATAAAATTATTGGTTTAGAACTGGGAAGTGATGATTATGTAACCAAACCGTATTCCCCTAAGGAACTAGTGTTACGTGTTAATAATATTATGAAACGTGTTTATCTAAAATCAACGGAAAAAGTTACTTATGAGAATTATACCATTGATTTAGATAAGAGAACTGTTTACGATGGAAAAGAAGAAGTATCATTGACGACATTAGAATTTGATTTGTTATTGATGTTTTTACAAAATCGTAATAAATCATTTAGCCGTGAAGATATCTTAGAAGCTGTATGGGGACCAGATTATTTTGGTAGTGATCGTGTGGTAGACGATTTAGTGAGAAGACTTCGTAAGAAGATGCCCAATATACATATTAATACATTGTATGGATTTGGATATCGTTTCCTATGAAAAAGAAGTTAAAATATGATTTAAATCGTCAGTTAATATCGATTGGAATTCTCATGTGTGGGATTATATTCATTGCTCTTGGTATACTCCTCCCAAAAGTATTGACACCTATTTATGAGAATAATATTTACCAATATTTAAAACAACCACTCGAACTAATCGATTATGAAATAGGGGATGATGAAATTGGTAGTGATGTCGCATACCTCTACATCACAAGCCAAAAAGAAGTCATCTCTTCAGAGAACTTCTCCAAAGTAATTAATGTCGAACCGACTGAGATTTTAAGTAAAATTGATAATGATTTCGGAAAATTTCAATATAAGGGAAAAACTTATTATTACAATACCTCTTATAATAAGTTTGTTACCAAAATATCTCTAACTGATGATTCTTATATCACAGATATGAGAAAAGATATACTATATACTATATTTCCTATTTTACTAATTACATTGCTAATTATATCTGGATTATTACTCCTATGGTCTAGAAAATTAGTGAAAAAAATAGAACATTTAAAACAAAAAGTAGATAATTTGTCAAATGATGATTATGATGACACCTATACGTATGATGAAGATGATGAATTAAAAGCATTATCTGTTGCCATTGATACGATGCGTGAAAATTTAAAGAAACAAGAAAATTATAAAAACCAAATGTATCAAAATATATCACATGATTTTAAAACTCCTCTCACTGTCATAAAATCATATATTGAAGCGATACAAGATGGTGTTCAAACAGTTCCTCAAGGCTTAAAAGTAATTGAAGAACAAGTAAATAAATTAGAATTAAAAGTACACTCCTTACTATATTTAAATAAACTAAATTATTTTAAAGAACGCAAAGATTTAACAGTTGAAAAAGTCAATGTGCAACAAGTAATTTATAACTCGGTAGAAAAGATGAAAAATATAAGACCTGATGTAAAATGGACTGTATATACAAAGAATTCAGAAACCATTATGAAAGGGACTTATGATATGTGGGAAGCAGTTGTCGATAATATCTTGAGTAACTTTGTAAGATATGCTGAAAAAGAGATTAAAGTGACGGTGAAAGGGAATAAGTTGACGTTTTATAATGATGGACCAAAATTGAATGAAAAAGATTTAGAAAATATTTTCTCACCGTATAAAAAAGGAATTAATGGTCAATTTGGTCTAGGACTTTCAATCGTTCGTGAGACACTTGCTTTCTGTGGCTATGAAGTGACCGTAAAAAATGAAAAGAAAGGGGTCAGTTTCATGATTCAATAAAAAAGGAAGGGTTGCCTAAATGGATCGCTTCCTTTTTGCTTATAAAAAAATAAAATTGTGTTATAATAAAATAGGTGAAACATATGACTTATATGACAGAAGATAAAAAGGGAACACATCGTTTTATTGGGGATTATAAAACATCTCGTATTTTAGATTATGAACAGATGAACGAGCGTTTAGATCAGTTAAAATTATGTGTAGAACAGAAAGAAATAGGAAGAACGACGTTTGATTATCCAATCCGTCATTTTACCTTCGGAAATGGGCCTTATCACGTCATTTTGACTGCTGGAACCCATGCGGTAGAGTTAATCACCAATTGCTTCTTAATTCAGTTTATGGAGTATTTAGAAGCAAATCCAGAGGTAGTTGATAGAGATGTTTATACCCTTCATTTTATTCCTATTTTAAATCCAGAAGGAACCATAGTCTTAACAAGTGCCATACGTACCGTTATTCCTCGAGAAACAAAACCTTTTTGGGAGGAATTATTCTGTATTCAATACTATATGAACTCTAAAGTAGAAGATACTTATGTATTAGAACAAAAAGATCAAGATAATAAACTACAGATGTGGATGTTCCGTTATGCAACACCAGATTGTATTGATGCAAAACACGAAAAATTAAAAAGAAGTATTCAGAAACTGATTAAAGAACAAAATCTTCCAAAAGGAGTTATGGCCCAATGGTCTAGTAATGGAGTAGGAGTAGACTTAAATGCCAATGTATGGAATCCACGATATGATGAAGAAATAAAACAGGGAAAACCAGTATATCATGAATTACGTTTAAATCAAATTTCTATGACATCTCCAGGACCAATTGGATGTCCTTATATCCCACCTAAATTTCAACTACAACCAGAAAATGGAGCTATTTTAAATCTCTATCAGACATTATTACAAAAAGAAAAAGTGATTGGTTCTTTCATCTATCATGCCTGTGGTAATTTAATTTACTACTTAGATGAAGATAATCAGAAAAAAATAGGGGATTATAATAAGATAATTGCTACAACATATCAAAAATATACTGGTTATAAAATACTTACGAATCAAAGACCAACAACCATGGATTATGCACTAAAAAAACGATTACCAGGAACTCTTTTAATCGAACTTGGAAATATTCGTGCAACTCCACTTTCTCAGTTTGTCGATAGTATTGATTGTGTTTATACGAATATTATTCACGATAATACCAAAGCAATTATTGAAACATTAAAAACAATGAAATTACAATATGAAAAGAGCCAAAAAAACTAGAGATTTCCTCTTTTTTTTTATCCCAAAAACATGTATAATGAAACTAATGGAATGGAGGCAAAAACATGGGATATAAACTATCTGACTTAAAAAAAATGTCAAATCTTGACATAACAGAATATCTAACACCAAAATATGTTTATATTCCTCTTGCAAGTGGCAGAGATGAGAATGTTACTACTTTCGTAAAGAAAGGTGACTATGTCGCAATTGGTACTGTTCTTGGTAAAAGAAAAGGAGCAAATAAAGTACCAATTCATTCAAGTGTGTCAGGGCATGTTGTAGGGATTGTAAAAAAAATATATGTAACGGGAGAAATGGTACGCTGTGTCAAAATAGAAAACGATGGTAAAGAGACATATGCGGAACCATTATCTAAACAAAAATTAAATCATTATACAAAGGAAACATTTCTAGAAACGATTCTGGATACGGGAATTGTCGGATTAGGAGGAGATGGCTTTCCAACTTATATTAAATATAATACAGATAAAAAAATTCATACATTAATTGTAAATGCAGTTGAATGTGAACCATATATTACTTCTGATACAGCACTTATGATGGCTAAATGTGAAGAAGTGTTAGAAACCGTAGATGCGATTATGGAAATTAATCATATTGATTGTGCAATTATTGCTGTTTCAAAGTCGAATACGGAATTAATTCATAAATTAAATAATTTTATCGGAACATATTTAAATATTAAAGTAAAAGTCATGCCAAATATTTATCCAATTGGTTGGGAACGTAGCTTAGTAAGAGAAGTATGTCATACTAATTATAACGATGTTCCACTAGAAAAAGGAATTGTTGTCAATAATGTATCGACGATTTATGCGATTTATGAAGCATTAAAATATCATAAACCAATGATTGATCGTGTTGTGACATTTACAGGAGAAGCTTTTAAACAGCCATGTAATGTGAAAATCAAAATTGGTACGCTAGCCAAAGATGTAATTATTTCTTTGATTGGATATCAAGATATAGAAGAAATTCAATTGGTTGCTGGAGGGCCATTTATGGGGAATAGTTTAGAAAGTGATACGCTGGCTATCTCTCCAGAAGTAAATTGTGTTTTAGCGCTCCCACACACTAGAGAAGAGGCTATTTTACCATGTACTCGTTGTGGAAAGTGTGCTACTGTCTGTCCAGCAAAATTAAATCCAACAGGCATTGACAAAGCATATCGTAAAAAAGATTTGAAAAAATTAAAACAATTAGAAGTAGAACGCTGTATTGGTTGTGGACTATGTTCCTATGTTTGTCCTTCTAATCGTAATGTTAGAAAGCAAATCGCACTTGCCAAACAACGATTAAGGGAGGAGGAAAAATGAAAGCTTTTGTATTAAAAGATGGACCATTTATCAAGAGTCCAGTGAAAGCAAAACATCTTTCACTTTATCTATTTATCGCACTCATTCCTCTTGTCTTATTTGCTTGGGTTAAGAATGGAATATATCCATATTTACATCATAATATGACATTTCAAGAAATGTGTTTACCAATGGTACTCATTATTTCTGTTGTGATCGTGAGTGTTGTGACACACTGTTTGATTCAGAAAATAAAAAAAGAGAAAATGAATCCATATCAATGGTTACATATCATAAATACAAGTCTTATCCTTTCTCTATTATTACCAATTCAAACACCATTTTATCTCGTTATAATTGGTAGTATGATGATGGCTATTTTAGATAGTTGTGAACCTCTCAAAAAATATGTCAATCCAATCATGATAGGGGCTTTAATTATCTTACTTGGGAATATGTTATTCTCTCAAGGAAATGTATATTATAATGCTTATGAACAAAAACAACTTGCCGATACCGCAGGACAAGTTATGATTACCAATGGTCATTTAAGTGGTTATCAAGTATTAGTACAGCCATATGGAAGATTACTAGACTTCTTCATAGGAAGTGTTCCTGGAGCTCTAGGAGTAACCTGTTCTTGTTTATTTATACTATCATTTTTATACTTGTGTTATAAAAAAGCAATTAAATGGGAAATTACTGTTACTTATGTTTTAACTGTCTTTGGTATCAGTGCTTTTATTGGTTTATTTTCCAAGTTTGGATATTGGTATCCAATCTATCAAGTAATGAGTGGGGGACTATTATTTGGAGCTATTTTTCTAGCAACCGATCAAATGTCGACACCAACTACAACTGCAGGAAAAGTACTATATGGTTTATGTTTAGGAATTCTTACAATTATGCTACGTTATTTTGTAGGATGTCCAGAAAGCGTTTTAATCAGTATCTTCTTAATGAGTTTCTTCAGTATGAAATTAGATGATATTGGTTCTATAGCGAGATTTCACTTTGAAAAAAGTATTCCTATCTTTATATGTATTTGGATTTGTATTCTAGCTCTTGGTATTTTTATCGGTACTAATTATCAAGTAGAGCAGGGAATAGATAGATATCAAAAAAGAGAATCGATTTGATTCTCTTTTTCTTATATTAGTTATTTGCCATTTTTTTCAAACTTCTAAGTTCTCTTGCACTCACACGAACTGATTTTCCGTTAATTGTTACTTTTTGTAAATTAACTCCTTGTTTTTTTCTAGTTGCATTTAAGGCATGACTTCTAGCGTTTCCAAATAATGGCTTTTTAGCTGTTACTTTTCTTGCCATAATATTCCTCCTTAATAAAAGCTCTGCAATTAACTTTACCATAATATGCTTGATAAGTCAATATTATTCATCATATAATTCTTGCTTCAATAATTCAACGTTTTGATTCATCAAAGAAATATAGTCTTGATGATTTTCACTTTCTTCTTCTGTAATGTTTGATAATGTCTTTAATGTTAATGTTTCAACTCCAGTTTGTCTAATTATTTTTTGAATTGTTCCATTTGCTTCTTCGTTTTCTTTTAAGAAGATATAACTAATTTGTTCATTTTCTATCATCTGTTTTACATCAGCTACTGTTTTATCTGTTAAATTACTATTTTCTTCTAAAGAAATAACTGTATATCCATATTTTTCTAAGAATTTAAATAAATCATTTGACACGACAATTGTTTTATTAGAACTACTTTCAGCAGCTAATTTAATACTTGCATCAATATTAGAAACATCTACTTTTAATTCCTCATATTTATCTTCAATTTGATTTTTCAAATATGGATCATCGATATATTCTTGTAATCCGTTTTTAATATTTTGTGCTAACATTAAGAAATTAGATGGATCTAACCATAATTCTTCTACTTCATTAGAATATTCCATACTCATAGAAGTATCGATAATTTTAATGTTTTTATTATAGTCAAACATTTGAATCACATAATCTTTTTCTTTTGATAAACCATTAAATATATAAATACTAGATTTACTAAAATCTTTAATTTGTTTCTTATTTAATTCATAGTTTTGAATATTAACACCCATTGGATAAATACTATCAATTGTACTGTATTCTCCATATAATCGTTCTGTAATATATTGAATCGGGTATGACGTTGTCGTAATTTGAATATTTTCTAAATTATCTCTTTTAAAACAACCTGTAAAAAGAGAAACTCCTAATAATAAACAGAAACAAAGTAATATTTTTTTCTTCATTTTCTCACTCCCTTTTGTGGTACGGGATCATATCCTCCTGCATTCCAAGGATTACATCTCATAATTCTTTTTAAACCGAGCCATCCACCTTTTAAGACGCCATAAGTTGTAATAGCTTCCTTTGTATATTCACTACAAGTAGGTACAAATTTACAATGTCCATGACTAGATAGAGGCATACTTTGATAAATTGAAATCATACGTATTATAAATTTTCTCATACATCAACATTATACTAGAATCTAGTTCTAATGTAAACCAGCACCTCATATAAAAGAAGAATGGTACTAAGGAAAATAGAAAATCATAAAAAAAGGTTGGGTCAAAATTAGAGTTGTGATACAATGGATGTGGTGATACTATGAAAAGCTTAGAAAAGTTAAAAATTCAAACAAATCAACCTGAGTTATATGAAACCGCATTCACTCATACATCATATGCGAATGAGATGAATACAGAAAGTTATGAACGTTTAGAATATTTAGGAGATGCTGTTTTAGAACTTTTTGTTAGTAACTATCTATATCATAAAAAAGATATGGAAGAGGGAGAAATGACAAAAAAAAGAAGTCATTTAGTATGTGAAAATGCCTTGTTTGAATATTCTATGCGTCTTGGATTAAATGAAGATCTAAGATTAGGAAAAGGGGAATTAGAAAACGGAGGCATGTATCGAAAAGCTATTGTAGCAGACATTTTCGAAAGCTTTTTAGGAGCTCTTTATTTAGATAAAGGGTATCCAGAAGTTGCCCATTTTATGGAAACTTATATTGTCCCAATTATGGAAGATCAATCATTAGACTTCTTTGATGATTACAAATCCATTTTACAAGAACAAGTCCAAACTGATAAACGTTCTTTACAGTATATTGTAACCAAAGAAACAGGTCCGGCCCATAATAAAACATTTACAGTAGCTGTCAAAATAGATGATATCGTATATGGGGAAGGAACCGCTCATTCTAAAAAAGAAGCTGAAAATCTAGCAGCAAAAGATGCACTTTCTAAGTCGGTTACAAAATAAGTGTTGAAAAAATATTAAAATTCAAGTAAAATATAATAGGCTTAAAGGGAAAAGGTGAGAACATGGGAAGAGCTTATGAAGTTAGAAAAGCAAGTATTCAAAAAACAGGAGCTGCCAAAGCAAAATTATATTCAATGTATGCACGTGAAATTTATCAAGCAGCTAAATCTGGTGGAGTAGAACTAGAAAGTAATAGTGTATTAAAACGTTTAGTAGAACGTGCACACAAAGAACAAGTGCCAAATGATATTATTAAAAGAGCAATTGATAAAGTAAATAGTGGAGTAGATGAAGCTTATCAAACAGTTCGTTATGAATTATTTGGACCAAGTGGTTCTACGATAATCGTAGAATGCTTAACAGATAATGTAAATCGTTCTGTAAGTGCTGTACGTGCTGTTGTTAATAAATGCCATATTAAAATGGGAGCAATTGGTAGTGTTATGTACATGTATGAAAATTTAGCAATCATTGGATTTAAAGGATTAGATGAAGAACAAGCAATGGATGCTTTCATTGAAAATGATGTCGATGTAAAAGATATGGAAGATAACGATGGTATGATTATGGCCTATGCTGATCCACAAGATCTATTTGCTATGAAAGAAGCAATTCATAAAGTAGATCCAAAGATTGAATTTGAAGTAGATGAAATTACATGGTTACCAAAAGAAAAAGTAACATTAGCAGGAGAAGATAAAGAAACATTTGAAAGAGCTATTCATCTTCTAGATGAATGTGAAGATGTAAATCATATCTATCACAATGTTGCACAATAAAAGGAGAATTTAATTCCCCTTTTTTTCATAAAATAATTGATTCACTGGAATATCTAATGCTTTAGAAAGTTTTAAAATTGCCGTCAGTGTCAAATTTTTATATTCCTTACATGATTCGATTTGTTTAATATAAGAAATTGATAATTCCGATTTCTCAGCTAGTACTTCTTGCGTAAACCCTCTTTTTTTACGGTAGTAACGAATATTATTACTAAATACCGCATATTGACTCACCATATCTATATTTGTCATCATAACATCCTCCAAATGGTAAAATTTTCCAAGTACTACATATTCATTTTCTCATAATTAGTATATAATTGCAGTACACTAATAGTAGACTTTTTACCTGAGACGTGTTATAATGAGCATGTAAGGGAGAGAAGTAGTATGTACCTAAAACTAAAAGAATTAAGAAAGAAAAAGAAATTAACAGCTCGTGAGATGGCAGAAAAACTTGGAATCAGTAAACCTTTTTACTGTCAAATTGAAAATGGAAAGAGAAGATTGACTTATGAAATGGCAGTAAAGATTTCTGCAATCTTCAAGAAAAAGCCAGATGCAATTTTTTACGAGGCTTATGAAAATAAAGAAGAGAAATAAATTAAGACGTTAAATTTTAAGTAAAGTGCACATTAATTGTGCACTTTCAAAAAAAATCAACAAAAAGATATCGGATAAGAATATTCGATATCTTTTTTTATCAAAAAAGAAGTTTATATGGTATACTTAAGAATGGAGGTGTTGTTTATGAGAGTGGTACGTGTAGAAGAAATAACAAAGTTAGTAGGGATGGATAGTTATATCGCATCACTTTCTTTAAATCACACAAAACTAAAGAAAAGAAAAATAGAACCATTAGAAGATACGGATTTAAAAATCACATATACGTATGAGAATGAAATCATTCAAATCGTTGTTTCTAAAGAGAAATTTATTCGTTCTAAAACGTGTACTTGTCATAAAGAACACTGTGGTCATATTGCTTTAGCAATCAAAGATACGTTTACTTATTTTGATGAATTAGAATTTCCAAAAGAAAGCGATCATTTCCAAGAAATACTATTTCAAACATTTTTACCACGAAAGAAAAAAAGAAATATCGCGCTAGATGTTGAATTAAAACAAATTGATAGTATGCCAATTACTTATGAAGTAAATTTAAAAATTGGAATAGATAAAAGGTATTCATTAAAAAAAGTATTGATTCCATTTCTTTTAAATTATCACAAGCCAAATTATGAGATTTCTTTAGGAAAGTATTTTACTTTCGATACAGAAAAACATCAATTTACACAGCAAGATGAAAATATCCTACACTTTATGAAGTTATATATTGAAATGAAAGAACGTGGGGGAATTTATTCTTACTATCAAACTTCTCCGAATATTTTTTTAAAAGATGATACGTTATTAGAATTCTTAAAGCTATTAAAAGTTAAAAGTTTTTCATTAGAAACAATGAGACAATCACTTCCTAATGTAAAAGAGTTAGATATGATTCATATTCCTATGAGTATTACGGAACAAAAATCAGAGTTTACCATCCATTTTTCTGATTTAGAAATAGAACCAGTTATTTCTGATTATACTTATATTATTTATCAGAGACAGTTGTTTCACATTTCACCAAAAGCTGCTTTATTTTTAAAAACAATGATAGAAAATAAGCGTAGTGAGGTTACGATTACAAAAGAATATTATAAAAATTTTGCGAATGAACTTTGTATTACTTTAAACGAGTTAAATCCAAATATCAAAGAACAACTTTCAAATCATTTTCTATTTCAATTACCTCATTGTAAATTCTATTTTGAAAAAAAGGGGATAGATATTGTTTCGTTTATTAAATTACAATATGGAAATGAAGAAATTAATGTTTTAAGTCCACGAAATTATATTGGTGATACTTATGTAATCCGTGATCCAGAAAAAGAACAAGAATATATCGAAGAATTAGAACAATATGGTTTCGAAC
Organism: uncultured Mycoplasmatota bacterium; assembly: GCA_900557185.1. GTDB lineage: Bacteria > Bacillota_I > Bacilli_A > RF39 > UBA660 > UMGS2016. The sequence goes on along the minus strand of USRP01000003.1, from coordinate 10,718 downwards.
CATCTTATCGTAAAGGAATATTTACAATAAAAGATCCTGAACAGGCATGTTCCTTTTTACAACATGGTTTAAAAGAGATTGTTGAAAAACATGATACTTATGTTTCAAATAATCTAAAAAAAGTCCATATTTTTAAAAAATCTTCGGTTAAAAATACATTTCAAATTGGTTCTGATGGAATTATGAGTTATCAATTTTCTATTGAGGGTGTAGAAAAAGATGAGATAAAAGAATTATTAAAGAGTGTCAAACAAAAGAAGAAGTACTATCGTATGAAATCTGGAGATTATTTATCTTTAGAGGATAACGAAGGGTTAGATACGATTTTAGGGTTACAACAAAAGTTATCACTGGATTCCAATGTCATGGGACAAGAACAAATAGAAATACCAAAATATCAAAGTTTAAAGTTGAGTGAATTAGAGAATCCTGAATATTATAAAATCGATCAGAGTATTTATGATTTAATTCATAATTTTGAAACATATAAAAATTGTCCATTACAATTTACAGAGGAAGAAGAAAAAGTATTAAGAGAATATCAAAAAATAGGTGTTCAATGGTTATATATGATTTCTAAATGTGAATTTGGTGGTATTTTAGCAGATGAGATGGGATTAGGAAAAAGTATTCAAACGATTACTTACATCAAACATCGTTTACAAGAAAATAAAGATGCGAAGATATTGATTATTGTTCCAACTTCTTTACTATACAACTGGCAAGATGAATTCCAGAAATTTGGAAAAGATATTTCGATTATGATTGTGAATGATGTGAAAGCGAAACGATTGGAAAAACTAGAGCAAATAGATAAAGCTCAAGTATTGATTACTTCTTATGGTTTGTTACGCCAAGATATCGAAGAATATACGAAGTATCATTTTGATACTATGATTTTGGATGAGGCTCAGAATATTAAGAATCCAAGATCAGATACTGCAATTGCTGCTAAACAGGTAAAAGCCCGTGTCAAGTTTGCTTTAACGGGGACTCCGTTAGAAAATTCGATTTATGAATTATGGAGTATTATGGATTTTATTATGCCTGGATACTTAGGAAGCTATGCAACATTTAGAGAACAATACTGTTCTTTAGAAGAAGATGAGACAAAATACTTGGAATTAAAAAAACAAATTGATCCATTTATTTTAAGAAGAAAGAAACACGATGTATTAAAAGAATTACCTGAAAAACTAGAGAATAAAGTGTACGTAGAATTAAATGAAGCACAAAAAGCATTATATGTTGCTGAATTAGAACAAGCAAAGAAAGAAATAGAAGATTTAAAAGAAAGAGATGCGATTGCTCAAAATCAATTTTTCATCTTATCTTTACTTACAAAATTACGTCAACTTTGTATTGATCCGAGTTTAGTATTTGATGATTATCATGAAGGTAGTAGTAAATTTGATACATTGTTACAAATATTAGATGAGATGGTTCAAAATAATCATAAAATATTGTTATTCTCTCAATTTCCATCTGTTCTTAAGAATGTGATGCCATTGTTAGAAAGTCATCATATTACTTATTTATATTTAGATGGTTCTACGAAATCAGAAGAGAGAATGCAACTGGTAAAGAGATTTAATTCTGATAATACAAATGTGTTCTTAATCTCTCTAAAAGCGGGAGGGACAGGATTAAATTTAACGAGTGCTGATGAGGTAATTCATTTAGACCCATGGTGGAACCCACAAGTTGAAAATCAAGCAACTGATCGAACACATCGTATTGGTCAAACGAAAACAGTAGAAGTAATTAAATTGATTAGTATCGGTACGATTGAAGAAAAGATTATTGCTCTACAAGAAAAGAAAAAAGAGTTAAGTGATTTGATGATTGAAGGAGAACATCGTAGTGAGATGGTACTATCAAAATTATCAAGTGATGAATTATTAAAGTTATTTCAATAGCTCTTAACATCTTCTTGACAATGTTATACAAAAAAGCAGAGGTTGGAAATTCTTGTTTCCAACTTTTATGTTACAATAACTTTAGGAGATGTAACTATGCAAAGAAGAAAACGAAAAAGTAAGAAAAAAAATAGGGGATTGATTATACTTGGTTTATTATTTGTATTAGTGCTTGCTATCGGAGTATATTTCTTTGTTTTTCAAGAAGATGCCCCATTAAAAGATGTTGCTGAAAAGATAACAAAACCAAAGAAAACATTGAAAATATTGGATTTAAATAGTGATGAGAGACCATATGCTGTAATGATTGATAACAATGTTGGTTATACTGCTCATGCTGGGTTACAAGATGCTTATTTAACATATGAAATTATTGTCGAAGGTGGACTAACGAGAATCATGGCTATTTTTAAAGATCAAGATACAGAATTGATTGGACCAGTTCGTAGTGCTAGACATTATTTCTTAGATTATGCTTTGGAAAATGATGCGATATATGGGCATTATGGCTGGAGTGAGTTTGCGAAAAACGATATTGACTTGTTAGGTGTGAATAACTTAAATGGAATTACGAATGCTCAAAGTACTTATTGGCGTGATCGAAGTGTAGCTGCTCCACACAATGTATTTACGAGTATTGAAAACTTAAAAGCAGGTGCTGAAAATAGAGGATATCGTACGACAAGTGATGATTTTGAAAATTTCGATTATAGTGTCGATCCTATCTCTTTAGATCAGAAAGAGGGGGCTATGCCAGCGAATAACATCAGTATTCGTTATTCTTACTATCATGCAACAGGATATACATATGATGCGAATCGTGGTGTTTACTTAAGAAGTATGGATAGTCAAGCACATGTCGATAAAGTAACCCATGAACAATACTATACAAAGAATATTATTATTCAAAAAATGGGTAATCATAGTATTGATAATTATGGTAGACAAGATATAGATGATGTTTCTAGTGGAGATGGATACTATATAACAAACGGTTATGCAGTCCCAATTAAATGGGAGAAAAGTGGCCGTTCCGCTAAAACGAATTATACATATTTAGATGGTTCTACAGTAAAATTAAATGATGGAAATACTTACGTTCAAATTCAACCAACTGACGAAGCTCTTACCATTACAGAATGAGACCACTTCCAAATAATAAAAACTACGATGCATTTTCTAAAAATGAACAATTAATGATATATACTTATTTGTATCGTAAAGCAAAAAAGGAAGGAAAAGAAGAGGACAGTCAGATTTATCGTGAGTATGCAATTCAAATTTTATTAGATGAAGAAAAAAAGAAAAAAGAAAACTTTGCCTAAAGTAACTTGACACTTGAATTTGCAAAGTTTCTTTTTTTGTTGTAAAATAAGGCTTCGTTTGGGTGCAATGTAAAATAATAGGGAAAATAGTAAAATATTATGATTGTATTTTCAAAATTGTGATATAATGTAATAGTAGCACTCATAGAAGGGACTTATGTATGGTAAAATATAAATCTGATTATGAATACTATCATTTGATAGAAGATATATTAAATCATGACGAGTTTGGAAAAGTAGGAGAAGTGGCTCAACATGGAGGAATTACTAGATTAGAACATTCCTTACGAGTATCTTACTATTCTTATAAGATCACACGTCGTTTAGGACTACACTATAAAGAAACAGCTCGTGCTGGTCTATTACATGATTTTTTTGAAAATACAACTGACACCTCTAAGAAGGGTAAACTTCATCAATTTATGAATCATCCTAGAGAAGCTTGTGAGAATGCGAAAGCATATTTTGAAATTAGCCCATTAGAAGAGGATATTATTAAATGTCACATGTTTCCAAGTAATACATTAGTACCAAGATACTTAGAAAGTTGGATTGTAAACTTTGTTGATAAAACAGTAGCAACTTATGAATTTAGTAAATCATTTCAATATAAATTCCGTTATTTAACGAATTTTTACATTATCTTATTATTTAATTTTTTAAAGTAAACAGGAAAGACCATTTTGGTCTTTTTTCTATTTTCTAAATAAATATCCTGTGATAAAATATAAGTGTGTCCTCGTAGCTCAGTAGGATAGAGCGATTGCCTCCTAAGCAATAGGTCGTTGGTTCGATTCCAATCGGGGACGCCATTTAAAGATGTAGTAAGGTGTAAGGAGATAGTATGAAAAAATTAAGAGATTTGTATAAAGAAACGAGTAAAATATCATTTGTTGTATATATTGTACTGAGATTACTTGTAATCATCTGTATGGTTAGAGAATTGATGCAGGGTAATATTGAAAACGCATTACTCTGTGTATTGTCTTTAATACTATTTTTGTTACCGGTATTTATCGAGAAAACATTTAAAATTGATCTACCAGCACCATTAGAAGTAATTATTTTAATATTTATATTCTCGGCAGAAATACTAGGAGAAATTAATAACTTTTATGGAATGTTTCACAACTTTGACGATATTTTACATACCATCAATGGCTTTTTAGCAGCCAGTGTCGGTTTCTCATTGATTTATTTATTAAATGAAAATACAGATAAATTAAAGCTATCTCCAATTTTCGTTTCTCTTGTCGCATTCTGTTTTTCTATGACAATTGGAGTAGGATGGGAGTTCTTTGAATATGGAATGGATCGCTACTTTGGTATGGATATGCAAAAAGATGAGTATGTTGAAACCATTAAAACAGTTACTTTAGATCCAGAACAAGACAATCAAGTAGTGGTAATAGACGACATTGATCATACCATTATGTACGATGAAAATAATCAACCAATCACACAAGTCAATCATTATTTAGATATTGGATTAAATGATACCATGAATGATCTTGTGGTTAATTTTATTGGTGCTGCAGTATTTAGCTTCTTTGGATATTTATATATTATCAATCAAAAACGTTATGCTTTAGCAGGAGTATTTTTAACCAAAAAGAAAGAATAATAATGATAGGAAGTGAAATTATGGGAAATAGTAGACAGTTAAATAAACTCTTATTTTGGCTGGGAATTGCCATGATGATATGTGGTTTCTTATTATTTATATTTTCTTTACAGCCTATTTTATCACAGACGAGAGAAACAGCGATTCGCCTTTCTGAATATATGGTTCCTGCCTTATCTTTATTTATTACCATTGTCGGTTTTATATGTATTAAGATATATCGTAAAAAATATTAGAAGATGATTTCTCATCTTTTTTGTTTAAGAAGATAAAATACGCACATAACAAATAAAAAAGGGGACGGAATATGAAAAAAGATTTGGGAACAAAATTAGGAATTTTATATAAGAAAAACTGGGTGTTATTTTTCTTTAGTATTGTTGCAGCAATTTTAGGAATTTTTTTCTTTCAAACGCATATATTGATATTATGTGTCATTGGTATGATGTTATTTAGTATTGGTATCTATTATTTATTTGATTTATTATTTACCCGTATTATTGTTTATCAAAATGGTTTTTGTATTAAACATTTTCTCTGTATACCATCTACTATCATCACATATCAAGAGATTGATGAATTAGAACAGGAACAAAGAAAACACTACTTCTTAGGCCATTTAAACTTCCGTACTTATTATCATTTTATACAAAAACCATATAACACATTATTTACAGTATCAAAAAAAGAATATTTTGATCTTTCTTTCTTACTGGATAAAATGAATACTGTCTCTTTTCAAAAGTAAAAAAGTAGGTTATAATGAAAAAGAATAGGGTGATGTATTATGATGAAGATATATAAAACAGAATTAGAAACAGGCGTATTAAAAACATTGGATACAATTGAACCAAATTGTTGGATTCAATTAGTTCAACCAAACTTAGAAGAGTGTACATTGGTATGTGAGAAAACAGGAATTGATCAACGCTTAATTTCAAAAGTATTGGATGAATCAGAATTATCTCGTGTCGAAGTAGAAGGGGAAGCGACATTAATTGTATTAAATATTCCATATCTGATTGATCGTTCTCGTAAAAACAAATATCGTACACTACCACTTGGAATTATTCATACAAATCAATATATCGTAACAGTTCTATTAAAAGAAAATAAGTTATTTGATGAATTTGAAAATGGTACTGTTCGTGAATTTTTTACCCAAAAGAAAACTCGTTTTACTATTCAAATATTACTGCGTATTTCACAAGGATATTTAATGGGACTAGATGAAATGAATAAAGATATTCAAAGACAAGAACATATTTTAGCAAAAGCGACAAAAAATCAAGAATTAATTGAAATGTTAAACATCGAGAAAAGTTTAGTATACTTTATGGGTGGTTTAAAATACAATCAAGCAACACTAGAAAAACTTTCAAAAGGAACAATTATTCCATTTTATGAAGAAGATCTAGAACTATTAGAAGATGCGATGATCGAAAGTAATCAGGCGATTGAAATGGCAAATATTTATAAAGAAATTATGGCAAGTACTACTGAAACATATGCTAGTATTATCTCTAATAATTTAAATGTATTAATGAAATTTTTAGCAGGAATTACAATTGTTTTTTCAATACCAACTATGATTGCATCATTTATGGGAATGAATGTTCCACTGGGTGATTTCGCAACTAATCCGGCTTCATTTTTTATCCTAGCACTTATATCACTAGGTCTTGCATTGTTAATTGCATATTGGCTAAAGAAGAAAGATATGTTATAATCATATCTATAGCCGCCGCTTTAGTTAAGTGGTATAACGGAGCCATGGTAAGGCTCAATGGTAAGTTCGATTCTTACAAGCGGCACCACTTTAGAAATCTGTTCGGACTATTCGAACTTTTGATATAGGAATCAATCAGAGATGATTGATTTTTTCGTTTTTATAAAAAAATCTACAGGTAATTTTAATACTTGTGTCAAAATGCCTAGAGGGTTAAAAGTTTTGTCAGAATTAAAATATATCTATAAAAGGTAGCAAAAATCAAGCTATGAAAGACCAAATGGAAAAAGATAAGAAAGTACTAGAAATAGCCAGTAAAAAATCTAGTGAATTTGATAAAAGAACTACTGATATTAAAGGCACAGTCAATACTTTAAAAAAGCACCAATAGTAAAAAATATCTATACTATTTCCGAAGATGATAAAAATAAAATTTTAGAATATATTGACAAAGTTGGTAAAACAAATGCTGATTTCAAACGAACTGAAAAACTATCAGTTACCTTAAATAATGTTGATATTGAACTTAATGAAAATAGAGAAAAAATTAAAAATACTAACTGAAAACAATGAGACATTATCTCTTAAAGTAGATACTTTATCAAACATAAAATATTTGGCAAAGACAAAGAACGTGAAGATTATTGGGTATTTTCAAAAGATTTATATGAACATGGAATATTTAGTGATAAAACAATTACTGACATAAAAGATGGCTATGATTGGAATAAAGAAAATGATAAGCACAAAGATCATGACGACTTTGATTTAGAAATATAGGAAAAAATAATGCTATGTGTTATAATTAAATAAGAATTTGCTAGTATTAATATTTTTAGTAATAAAGAAGCTAAAGTCTTATAGAATTAGAAAGGTTTGAAAAAAGGGTGCGATTGTGATTGTAAAAATTGATAGAAATGGAAATTTTACTAATGAAATTGTAGATGAAAAAGAAATATATAATAAAAGTCTATTCAATAAAGAAATTTGTGTATTTATATTAAATGACGAAAACCAAGTTTTACTTCAGAAGAGAAGTTCTAATAAAAAGATTTATCCAAATATGTGGGCTTTATGTACTGGACATATTGAAAAAATGGAGAGTCCAGTATATGCAGCCAAAAGAGAAATGAAAGAAGAATTAGGAATTAATATAGATCTTAAAAATATTATACCGTTTGCAATTTTTGATGAATCCAATATTCATAAAATATACTTTTTTTATACACGTTGTAATTTAAAAAGTAATGAATTTATTATTCAAAAAGAAGAACTTTCTGAAGTTATGTGGTTTGATATTGATAACGTAATAGATATGATAAAAAATCATAGTGAACAAATAGTATATAAAGAAAATAGGATAAATTTATTTAAAAAATTAAAAGATATTTATTAATTTAATTATGAAAGGGATGATTTTAAAATGAAAATAATTGATCCAAAAGTTAGAAATATAGAAAAAATGATACAACCTATAGATGACCTAATAATTTTGGGATTATCACGAATAGCTTTTAAATGTAAAAAAGCAACAGAATCTTATAATTTAAGAGATGAATTATATGCATCTAAGTATAAGCCAACAGGATTAGAAAGAAAAGAAATAGAATTAGAACAATTTTTACAACAACAAGTTGGTGAAAATTTAAGAACTAAAAATCAAAATAAAGAGTATAAATGGGTAATTGTCAATGAAAAAAATATAAGAGAAACCAGTCATAGGTTTTATATTGCTCCGAATCCGGAAAATATGCACGAAATTGTTTCAGAGCTTGTTAAACAGTTCGTTTCACAAAACATTCCAGTTAAATTTAAATATCAATTAACTAGTGGAATGGAACAATGTGATAGAATCATTATTTATAGTGATTTTGACAACAAAGACAGAATTGAATCTGAAATAAAAAAAGTTTATCAACAAAATCAAAATTTATTTAATGGATGTGAAAGATCATTAGCTTGGTTATATAGAACAAGTGTTCCTGATGTATATCTTGCACCAGAAACACCAGGTGAAGCATATAGTAATAGGGTGGCAGAAGTTATATTGACAGCTAAAAATACTTTTAATTTTCTTTATGGCCTTACTTATAGTAATCAAAAAATCACTTTGGCAGGTAAAAATGCGGAACAAGCATTAGAAGAAATGAAAACATTAATAGGCTCTTTGATGTTAAGAAAAGGAATACTGTTGTCAAAAGATGGAAAGTGTATAACTATTAAAGATAAAAATGTTAAAACTTTATACGATTTTAATTCAGGAATATTAGAAAATTATAATATGGATTCTCGCGGGTTTTATTCAGTAAAATTTTTCCCAACTGCTGAAGGAAGAAAGGCACTTTTAAATCATTTTTATGGTGTATCATCAATAAACAAACAACCTGGATTAGAAATAAAGTATTTAACACTTGAACAAAGAAAAGAGGAAGTTGATAGAAATTTGTATCCATATAGATATATTAATCAACAAACTTCAGCACAAACAATCAATCATAGCCCAAAAAGATAATCTTGAAAATTATCAATTTAACAAAACATATAATAATATAAAGTAAATAAGACAATCAAAAAATAATGATATAATATATATAATACAATAGGAGGTGCTTTGTGAAAACAATATACTTAATAAAACATTGTGGACCATTTGTGGATATAAAAAATTATGAAGATTATGAAAATGTTTTATGGGATGATTATAATAGAAATATGATTCTGTCTGTCGAGGGAGAAAAACGAGCAGAAAATTTATGTGAAATAGAAGAATTAAATAATGTAGAAAGAATATTTGCTAGTGATTCAGTTAGAGCAATTGCTAGTGCTAAATATTTAGCAGAAAAGAATAATATTAAAATTGAGTTAGATGAAAGAATTAATGAAAGAATATTTGGAATAGAAAAATTAAGTGAATTGCCTAAAGATTTTAATAAATTATCATTTGATGATAAAAACTATAAAATGCGAAGTGGAGAATCATTTAATGATGTTGATGAAAGATTTATTGATTTTATTAATGAATTGTTAAATCAGAATAATGAAAGTTATGCATTATTTATACATGGATTAATTTTATTATCATATTTAGAAACAATTTGTAATTTTAAATTTGATGGAACAAACTTCGATATAAAATATAATGGTAAAGAAGTATTAAATGGCAATCCTAAAAGTCCTAGCGTTTATAAAATAATTTATAATGATAATAAAGAAGTAATTAATGTTAGTTTAGTAAAATAGGCGATAAAAACGACCATGCAAGAGCAATATATTGAATTACAAAAATGTCGAAAACAACAATCTTCTGATGTTTTAAATAATAAAAAAAGAATTGCTTGGGAATATTTTAGAAGTCTTACTGAGGCATCTACTCAAATATTTGCAGAAGATATGAGTGGTGTAAGACTAGATAAAAGCAAAAATTGAAAAGCAATATTTGTTAAATGTTGCCAAGAATTTTCTGGAGATTGTATTATATCTTCAAAAAAGGAACCGTTAAGTTATTTAACAAATGAAAAATGGATAGAATTAGGTGAATTGAAAAAAGCAAAGATAGATGAATGAAATAGCAGTAAGGAGGATGAAATGATGAAAAAATTAACAAATACCGCATTTATTTATGCGATTGTTGCAATGATATCTGGTGTATTATATAGAGAGGGAAGTAAGTTTTTAGAGGTTACGGAGCCAACTACGTGGTCGTTTACTCATACGCATTTCTTTATTTTAGGAATGTTCTTCTTTTTGATCGTATTATTAATTGAAAAAAATTTCCATATTATGAAAGATAAAAAATTTAATCTATTTTATAATATTTACAATATAGGTCTAGTTATTACTGGTGGTATGTTATGGGTAAGAGGAGCTGTTGATTTAGCTACAGATATTCCAACAACTTATGATAAAATGGTTAGCGGTATTAGTGGAGTAGGACATATTTTGTTAGGTGTTGGTATTATCTTATTCTTCATTATCTTAAAAGACAAAGTAATAGAAGAAAAAAGTAGTTGAAAGATTGTAAAAAGAATTAGAAGTCTTTTAATGTGTATCGAACCAAGCATATTATAAGTAAGACATCTGGTAATATGTCAAGACAAAAATCACGGAAGTTTTTAAATAAT
>USRP01000002.1 GCA_900557185.1 uncultured Mycoplasmatota bacterium | reverse complement strand
TAATATTCAATCACATTTCTGTAATTAATATTACACTTTTATAGTACCAAAAAGAAGCAATTATGCTTCTTCTACTAATTCTAAGATGACCATAAGTGCATCGTCACCTTTTCTTTCATCTAATTTTAAGATTCTAGTATATCCTCCATTACGAGTTGCATAACGAGGTGCTAATTCATCAAATACTTTCTTAACAACAGCTTTATCGTTATGTAAGAAAGCTAATGCTTTTCTTCTTGCTACTAAAGATCCATCTTTTCCGTATGAAATCATTTTATCAACAAATTTACGAACTTCTTTTGCTCTTGTTTCTGTTGTTTGAATTCTTCCATTCATGATGACATCTTTTGTTAGGTTAGCAAGCATACTTCTTCTATGTTTATTTGTACGTCCTAATTTTCTATAAGCCATTATATTCCCTCCTAACTAGTCTTCATCACGGAATTTAAGTCCCATATCTTTAATTTTGTCAATAACTTCTTTTAAAGATTTTTTACCTAAATTACGAATTTTCATCATTTCCATTTCTGATTTTTCTGTTAAATCTCCAAGAGTATTAATTCCTGCTCTTTTTAAACAATTGTATGCTCGAACAGAGAAGTCTAAGTCATCAATTGATGTTTCTAATTTCTTCATTTTGCTATCTTCTTGTTTTGCATTCATAATACCTGTTGTATCAGCAATTTCACTTAAATTTGTAATAATATTTAAGTGTTCAATTAAGATTTTTGCTCCTAATGCCATAGCTTCTTCTGGACGAAGAGAACCATTTGTTTGAACATTCATAGTAAGTTTATCATAACTTGCATCTTGTCCAACACGAGCATTTGTAACATCATAACTAATTCTCTCAATTGGAGAATACAATGCATCAATTGGAATAAATCCAATTTTTTTATTTTCTAATAACTTTTTATTTTCATTTGATGGAACATATCCACGACCATTACTTACGATAAATTCCATATCTAATTTTCCACCTTTTGAAACAGTAGCGATTACTTGATCTTTGTTGATAACTTCAACATCAGCGTCTGTTTCAATATCAGCAGCAGTTACTGTTTTTTCACTATCTACGTATAAATGCATTGTTTTATCTTCATCAGAATGATTTTTTACAACAATATTTTTTAAGTTCAAAATAATGGTTGTAACATCTTCAACAACACCTTCAATTGTTTGGAATTCATGTGCAACTCCATCAATTTTTACTGCTACAATTGCACTTCCTGGCATGCTTGATAACATAACTCTTCTAAGTGCATTTCCGATTGTTGTACCGAATCCTCTTTCAAGAGGTTCTAATTCGAATTTTCCATAATTATTATTTTCTACATAATCTGTTATTTTATAAATAGGTTTTTCAAAATTTAACACTATTCCACACTCCTTTTCTTATTATCCACGTGGACGTTTTGGTGGACGGCATCCATTATGTGGTATAGGTGTAACGTCAGTGATTGCAGTAATCTCAAGTCCAGCAGTTTGTAATGAACGAACAGCAGTTTCACGTCCAGAACCAATTCCTTTTACAAAAACTTCAACTTTTTTCATACCCATACCTGCAGCTGCTTTTCCTGCTGCTTCTGCTGCTTGACCTGCAGCGAATGGAGTTGATTTTTTACTTCCTTTAAATCCTAAAGTACCAGCTGAAGCCCAACTAATTGCATTTCCATCTTTATCACTAATTGTTACAATTGTGTTATTAAATGTAGAATGAATATAAGCCTTACCTTCAGGTACATTCTTCTTCACTTTACGTTTTCTTGGTTTATAAGCCATTTTCATAACCTCCTTTAACGTTTATTATTTCTTTTTATTTGCTACAACTTTTCCTTTACCTTTACGAGTTCTAGCATTACGGTTAGTTCTTTGACCTCTTACAGGTAAACCTTTTTTATGACGAGTACCTTGGTAAGAATTAATTTCCATTTTTGTTTTAATATTCATGTTGATTTCACGACGTAAATCTCCTTCAGTTGTATATTTGTTTACTTCGTCACGAATACGAACTAACTCTTCTTGAGTTAAGTCTTTTGCTTTTGTGTTTACATTTACGTTTGCATCATTACAAATTCTAGTAGCAAGACTTCTTCCAATACCATAGATGTAAGTTAATGCGATTTCAATTCTCTTGTTATTTGGCAAATCAATACCTTTAATACGTGCCATTAAAACACCTCCTATTTTTAACCTTGTCTTTGTTTGTGTTTAGGGTTTTCACAAATTACCATAACCCTACCTTTACGTTTGATTACACGACATTTGTCGCAAATTGGTTTTACCGATGGTCTTACCTTCATATAAATCCCTCCTATTATTTTCTATAGGTTATACGCCCGCGTGTTAAATCATATGTTGAAACTTCTACGGTCACTCTATCACCTGGTAAAATGCGAATATAGTGCATTCGGATTTTACCAGAAACGCCGGCTATAATCGTGTGTCCGTTTTCAAGTTCTACTTTAAAATTAGCATTTGGTAAAGTTTCAACAACTTTCCCTTCTAATTCAATTACATCTTCTTTTGCCATTTTCTCACCTCTTCGTTAAAATTTCATAACCATCTTCTGTTACTAGAACAGTATGTTCAAAGTGAGCAGATGGTTTTAAATCAGCAGTTACAATTGTCCATTCATCATCTAATTCATAGATATCAGCAGTACCACTATTTAACATTGGTTCTACTGCAATAACCATTCCTTTTTTTAGAAGTGGTCCTGTGTTTTGTTTCCCATAATTTGGTACATCTGGCATTTCGTGTACTTCACTTCCAACGCCATGTCCCACAAGTTCTTTTACAACTCCTAGATGATATTTATTTGCACACTTACTTACCATATATCCGATATCGCCAACTCTAGCACCATCATGAATCGCAGATAAACCTTCGAACAAAGCTTCTTCTGTATGTTTTAGAAGTTCTTCATTTTCATGACTTACCTTTCCAACTGGATAGCTCCAAGCAGAATCGCCATGATATCCTTTATAACAAGCACCAATATCAATTGATACGATATCGCCTTCTTTTAATTTACGATTGGATGGAATTCCATGTACTACTTCTTCATTGACTGAAATACAACAAGCATTTGGAAATCCATATAATCCTTTAAATGATGGAGTTGCTCCACATTTTCTTATATATGCTTCTGCAAGTTGATCTAGTTCCATTGTGGTGATACCCGGTTTTATATATGGTTTAATATAATTATGAGTATCACCGACAATTTTACCAGCAATTCTTAAAAGTTCAATTTCCCTATCTGATTTAATACTAATCATGAGAAACGCCTCTTTCTAGTACTTCTACAATACTATCGAATACTTCGTTTGTAGATTTCGTACTATCAACATGGTATAAATTACCATGATTTTTATAGTAATCTAAAAGTGGAAGGGTATTATCTAGATATGCTTGATAACGAGCTTCAAATGTCTGTTCATTATCATCGCTACGAACAGTTAACTTTGAGCCACATTTATCACATATATTTTCTACTTTTGATTCCATACCAGCGATTAGATCATTGTAAATCGCACCACAGTTTGGACAAGATTTACGACCTAATATACGGTTTTTACAAAGTTCTTTTGGAACATCCAAATAAATCACAATACCATGCTCTAGATGCATTTCATCAAGCATATGTTCATAAGCTTCTGCTTGTGATACATTACGAGGAAATCCATCTAAGATATATCCATTTTGACAATCCTCTTGATTCAAACGATTCTGTAATAATTGTAATACAATATCGTCAGAAATCAAAGAACCAGACTCCATTAATTTCTTAATTTTAATATCTAGTTCACTATCTCCTTTTGTGGCAGCTCTTAATAAGTCACCAGTAGAGATATGAGGTAAATGATATTTCTCTTCAATTAATTTTGATTGTGTTCCCTTTCCTGCAGCAGGAGGGGCTATGAAAATAATACTTTTCATCTTCTTCGTCTTCTTCCTCTTGAACTTGTATAATTTCTACTAATTAATTTACTTTCTACTTGTCTGTAAGTTTCAAGTGCAACTCCAACAACAATTAGAAGTCCAGTACCACCAATTGATACACTGGTAGGTAAATTAGAAAACATTCCGAATACAATTGGAAGTCCAGCAATCACTGCAAGACAAATTGCTCCAACTAATGTAATACGGTTTAATGTTTTTGAAATATATTTTACAGTATCATCCCCTGGATGTACTCCTGGAATATATCCACCATTTTTTTGTAAATTTTCAGCAAGTTCCTTTGGTTTTAATTGTAAATATGTATAAAAATAAGTAAATGCGATAATTAATACAATGTATAGTACAAAACCTGTTCCTGTCTGAAAAGATAACCATTTTTGTACAAATAATGTCATTGATTCATTTTTAATAAGTTGAGCAATTAATCCTGGAACGGAAATAATTGCTGATGCGAAAATGACTGGGATAACAGAAGCAGAGTTTAATTTAAATGGAATATAACTTTTATTTCCACCAATTCCTGCTCCAGATTGATTTGCGTATTGAATTGGAATACGACGTTCTGCAGATTGTTCAAAGACAACTGCGATAACAATCGCAAGATACATAGCAACAAATAAGATAAACTTGGTAATTCCAAATAATGTTTGTTGTAGATCTCCACCAGTTACAAATCCATTATAGGCATCGACAAACATACTTGGCATAGTAGCAATGATACCTGCCATAATGATTAAAGAGGTACCATTTCCTACACCCTTCTTTGTGATTTGATCACCAATCCAAAGTAAGAATGCAGTACCAGCTGTTAAGATCAATGCGAATTCCATGTATTGTAATGGAGTTCCATTTTGAATAAATGCGAATGAGAATAAATATCCTTGGATAAAGGCAAGAATAATACCAGTTACACGTGTAATTTGATTAATCTTGTTTCTTCCTACTTGACCTTGCTTCGAAAGTTCTGTCAAATAAGGAACAATATCCATTTGTAATAATTGAATGATGATAGAGGCCGTAATATAAGGCATAACACCAAGTGCAAAGATAGAGAACTTCTCTAATGCACCTCCACCCATTGCATTAATTAATTCTAAAAATCCTAAATTAGATCCCAATAATTTTGCATCGACTCCAGGAACGATAATTGTTGTTCCTAGTTTAAAAATGAATAAGCAGAATAAAGTGAAGTAGATTCTTCTTCTTAAGTCCTTGTTTTCAGACTTAAATATTTGCTTCATAGTTGCAAACATACTAGATCACCTCAGCTTTTCCACCTAATTTTTCTATTTGTTCTTTTGCTGTTTTTGAAAATTTACTAGCTTTAACAACTAATTTCTTTTCTAAAACACCGTTTCCTAAAACTTTAATTCCACATAATTGTTTTTTCACAAGTCCCATTTCTTTTAAAAGTTCTGGAGTTACTTCTACACCATTATCGAATTTATTTAAATCACTTAAATTGATTGTTGCATATTCTTTTTTGAATTTCGCATTTGTGAAACCTCTCTTTGGAAGTTTTCTATATAGTGGGAATTGTCCACCTTCGAACCATCCTGGAACTCCTCCACCACTTCTTGCGTTTTGACCTTTTTGTCCGCGTCCTGAAGTTTTTCCAAGACCGCTACCAACACCACGTCCAACACGTTTTTTTGTAGTTGTAGCTCCAACACCTGGTTTTAATTCATGTAGTTTCATTATCTAATTTCCTCTACTTTCTTTCCACGTAATGCTGCAACTTTTTCAATTGTTCTTTGTGATTTTAATGCTTCTAATGTAGCGTAAGCCATATTTACTTTTGTATTAGAACCTAGTGATTTTGAAAGAATGTTCTTTACACCAGCAAGTTCAAGTACACTACGAACTGGTCCACCAGCTTTTACTCCAGTACCTTTACTAGCAGGTTTTAACATAACTTTACTAGCTCCTCTTCTTCCAATAGCTTCATGTGGAATTGTATCATCAACGATAGATACACGAACGATATTTTTTGTAGCAGCTTGCACAGCTTTTTTAATTGCATCTGGAACTTCGTTTGCTTTTCCAGAACCAATTCCTACTTTACCTTTTCTATCTCCAACTGCTACAACAGCTGAGAAACGGAAATGACGTCCACCCTTTGTAACTTTTGTTACACGAGTAATTGTAATAACTTCTTCATCATATAACTTTGGTTGTCTTTCTCTTCTTCTACGTTGTGGTCTTGATGAATTCTTCTTGTTATTTTTGTCAAAAGATTTTTGTTCTTTTTGAACTGGGTTTTGGTTCATATCCTTATTATCCATAACTAACCCTCCTTATATTAGAATTCTAATCCATTTTCACGTGCAGCTTCAGCTAAAGCTTTTACACGTCCATGATATAGGTATCCACCTCTATCGAATTTAACATTTTTAATTTTTGCTTTTAATGCTCTCTTAGCGATTAATTCTCCTACTTTTTTAGCAGCATCGATGTTGCTTCCGTTTTCTAATTTTAATTCTTTATCAATAGAAGAAGCACTCACAAGTGTAGCATTTGTTTCATCATCTATGATTTGCGCAAAAATAT
Source organism: uncultured Mycoplasmatota bacterium (assembly GCA_900557185.1). Lineage (GTDB taxonomy): Bacteria > Bacillota_I > Bacilli_A > RF39 > UBA660 > UMGS2016. The sequence goes on along the minus strand of USRP01000002.1, from coordinate 39,499 downwards.
TTTTATTTGATCTAAACACATTAAGTCTTGGACATTCTTTTGTTCCAACAACTTTTTCTCTTACACGAGCGTGTCTAGCTTTTCTCATTTCATTACGAGATTCTTTCTTTATCATAGTAAACGCTCCTTTGCTAATATTTAACTATGCTGCTTTTTTACCTTCCTTACGACGTACATGTTCATCCGCATAACGGATTCCCTTTCCTTTGTAAGGTTCTGGTCTTCTAATGTCACGGACATTAGCAGCAAAATTTCCAACTAATTGTCTGTCGATTCCTCTTACAAACAATTCAGTATTGCTTGGTGATTCTAATTGAATCCCAGCTGGAATTTCCATTTCAACTGGATGTGAGTATCCAGCACTAACAACTAGTGTATTTCCCTTTACTTGAAAACGGTATCCTACACCAACTGCTTCTAATTTCTTTTCGAAACCTTTTGTTACTCCAGTAATCATATTTGCAATATTTGCATTTGCTGTTCCATGGTATGCTTTAAAATTATCATTTTTTCTTTCTACTGATAATTTATCTCCATCCACTTTTACAGTAATATTTCTATTTACTTCAGTAGAAAGATTACCTTTAGGACCAGTTACACGAACAATATTACCATCTACTTCTACAGTAACTCCTTCAGGAATCGATAAAATTCTGTTTCCAATTCGACTCATATTATCTTCCTTTCTACCAAATGTATGCAAGTACTTCTCCACCAAGAGAATTTTCACGTGCGTGTTTATCTGTCATAATTCCTTTTGATGTAGAAATAATTGCGATTCCAAGACCGTTTAATACACGTGGTACATCTTGTGCCTTAGCATATACACGTAATCCTGGCTTTGAAATTCTTTTTAATCCTGTAATAACACGTTCTTTTTTGTTTCCATATTTTAATGTAAGAACAATAACATCTTGTACTTTTCCTTTTTTTGTTGTGTAATCACTAATAAATCCTTCTTCTTTTAAGATTCTAGCGATTTCTAATTTCATTTTTGAAGCGGGTACTTCAACTTCTGCGTATCGCATTTGATTTGCGTTACGAATTCTTGTAAGCATATCTGCGATTGGATCTGTTACCATAATTATCCTCCCTTCTTACTACCAGCTTGATTTTTTCATTCCTGGTATTTGTCCTTTATAAGCTAGTTCTCTGAAACAAATACGGCAAATTCCATATTTTTTAAGAACTGCATGAGGTCTTCCACATCTTGAACAACGTGTATATTCACGTACTTTAAATTTCTGTGGTCGACTTGCTTTTACTTTCATACTAGTTTTAGCCATAATATTCCTCCTAATTCATTTATTAGTTCTTAAAAGGCATTCCGAAACCTTTTAATAAGTCATACGCTTCGTCGTTTGTTTTTGCTGTAGTAACGAAAACAATGTCCATACCACGTACTTTAACAACGTTATCATAATCTATTTCTGAGAAAATTAGTTGTTCAGTTAATCCTAATGTATAGTTTCCTCTACCATCAAATGAACGATGTGAAACTCCTCTAAAGTCACGTACACGAGGTAATGTAATACTAATTAATTTATCTAAGAAGTTATACATATTTTCTCCACGTAATGTTACTTTACATCCAATAGGTTGACCTTCTCTTACTTTAAATCCTGCGATTGCTTTTTTCGCTTTTGTTACAACAGGTTTTTGTCCAGTAATTTGAGCAAGATCTTCAACAGCAGCATCTAATAATTTAGAATTTGTTGTTGCGTCTCCTACACCCATATTCACAACAATTTTATCAAGAGCTGGAACTTCCATAATACTCTTGTAATTATATTTTTCTCTTAAGCTAGGTACGATTTCCTTATTATACTTTTCTTTTAGGCGGTTCATAATTTACCCTCCTTCCAATTAGTCAAGATTTGAATTAGATTTTTTAGTACATCTAACTTTCTTACCTTTTTTATCAGTTGTATGTCCGATTCTAGTTCTTTTCTTTGTCTTAGGGTCTAAAATCATAACATTTGAAGCATGAATTGGAGCATTCATTTCAACAATGCTTCCAGCCCCTTGTCCAGATGGTTTTACATGTTTTTTAACAACATTTACACCTTCTACAACAACACGGTTTTCACTTCTAAGTACTTTTGTGATGATTCCTTCTTTTCCCTTATCTTTTCCGGCAATAACAACTACTTTATCTCCAGACTTTAAGTTCATGTTCATCCTCCTTATTATGAGACTATAACACTTCTTTTGCAAGTGAAACAATCTTCATAAAATTTTTGTCACGTAATTCACGTGCGACTGGTCCAAATACACGTGTTCCAACTGGAGTTCCATCATCTTTAATAATAACGCAAGCATTATCATCAAATTTGATATATGATCCATCTTCACGTCTTAAACCAGATTTACTTCTAACGATTACCGCTTTCACAACTTTTCCTTTTGCAACAGTTCCGTTTGGAGTTGCTTTTTTAACAGTTGCGACAACGATATCACCAATATTTCCCGTTTTTACTTTACTTCCACCAAGCACACGAATAATTGAAACTTCACGTGCTCCAGAGTTATCAGCTACTTTTAAACGAGTTTCTTGTTGTACCATGTTTTTATCCTCCTTTTCGAGCAGCAATTATAAAACGATTGCTTTTTCTACTACTTCGACTAAACGGAAATGTTTGTTTTTAGAGATTGGACGAGTTTCTACAATACGTACTGTATCTCCAACATTTGCAACATTCTTTTCATCGTGGGCAGTATATTTTTTTGAGTATTTTGCACGTTTTTTATAAATTGGGTTTACTTTGTAAGTTTCAACTAATACAGTGATTGTTTTATCAGCTTTATTACTTACAACTTTTCCCACTAATTCATGAGTTTTCTTTTCCATAATGCCCTCCTAGTTCTTTTCTAGCTCACGTTCACGTAAGATTGTTTTCATACGTGCAACAAGCTTTCTAAGTTCTTTAATTCTTGAAGGTTTTTCAAGATTTCCAGTGGCAGCATTAAAACGTAAGTTAAATAGTTCTTCTTTACATTCGTCAATTTTCTTCATGATTTCTTCATTTGATAATTGTCTGATTTCACTATTTGTCATTACTTCTCACCACTTTCTTTTTTAACAAATTTACATCTCATTGGAAGTTTATGCATTGCAAGTCTTAAAGCTTCACGTGCAGTTGCTTCATCAACTCCTCCAACTTCGAACATAATTTTACCTTTTTTAACAACAGCTACCCATACTTCTGGGTCTCCTTTACCTTTACCTTGACGAGTTTCAAGAGGTTTTTTCGTTAATGATAAGTGTGGGAAAATATTAATCCATACTTTTCCACCACGTTTCATATAACGAGTCATAGCAACACGGGCTGCTTCAATTTGTTGTTGACTAACCCATGCACCATCAAGTGCCATTAAACCATATTCACCAAAGTGTAGTTCTGTATTTCCCTTAGCTACACCATCATATCTTAAACGGTGAGGTCTACGATATTTAGTTCTTTTTGGAATGACTGCCATTTTCATTACCTCCCTTATTTTTCTTGGAAGGAAGGATTTCTCCTTTGTAGATCCATACTTTAACACCGATTTTTCCATATGTTGTATCAGCTTCTTTAATAGCATAATCAACATCAGCTCTTAAAGTATGAAGTGGAATCATACCTTCAGTATATCCTTCAGTACGAGCCATATCTACTCCACCTAAACGACCAGATACTGAAGTTTTAATTCCTTTTGCTCCTGCCTTCATAGTATTTCTAATTGCTTTTTTCTGTGCAATTCTAAATGATACACGATTTTCGATTTGGTGTGCAATATTTTCTGCAACCAAAGCAGCATCTAAATCAGGATTTTTTACTTCCATAATAGAAATTTGTACATCTTCATTTACTAATTTAGAAAGTTCTTTTCTGATTTTTTCAATTTCATCTCCACCGTGACCGATTACAACACCTGGTTTTGCAGTGTTGATAATAACATCGGTTTTCTTAGCGGTTCTTTCGATAAGAATACTTGAAACTGCTGCGTCTTTTAATTTCTTTTCTAAAAACTTACGAATCTTTACGTCATTTTCTAAGAATCTAGCTGTATCTTTTCTATCAGCAAACCATCTAGATTCCCAGTCTTTATTGATTCCAATTCTAAGACCAATTGGACTAACTTTTTGACCCATCAGTTTACCTCCTTTATTAGTTTCTCTCACTTACAACAATTGTAATGTGACTTGTTCTTTTCTTAATTGGATCTGCATGACCACGTGATCCACAACGCATTCTTTTTAATGGTTTTCCTTCGTTTACAAAAGCTTCTTTTACAAATAAGTTATCTTTATTTAAATCTAAATTATTTGTCGCATTTGCAACAGCGGAAGTTAAAACCTTATGAATTGCTCTAGAAGCATCACGATTCATGTTAGATAAAATCTGATCAGCTTCTACAACACTTTTTCCACGAATTAAATCTATAACTAAACGAGCTTTACGAGGTGTAAGTCTTACACCATAAGCAAGTGCTTTCGCTTCCATTTTAGTCCTCCTTCCAGTTACTTATTATTTCTTGTCAGCACCATGTCCACCGAATTTACGAGTAAGTGCGAATTCTCCTAATTTATGTCCTACCATATCTTCAGTTACATAAACAGGAATATGTTCTTTTCCATTGTGAACTCCAAATGTAAGTCCTACAAATTCTGGATAAATCGTTGAACGGCGTGACCAAGTCTTAATGACTTCTTTTTTACCACTCTTGTTGACTTCTTCTACTTTTTTCATTAAAGATGCATCAACAAATGGTCCTTTTTTCAAACTTCTAGCCATTATATCTCAATCCTTTCTCTTATTTTTTACGACGGCGAACAATTAGCTTGTTTGAAGCTTTTTTCGTTCCACGAGTTTTTAAACCAAGTGCAGGTTTACCCCAAGGAGTAACTGGTGCTTTTCTACCAATAGGAGCACGTCCTTCTCCTCCACCATGTGGGTGATCATTAGGGTTCATAACAGAACCACGAACTGTTGGACGAATTCCCATATGTCTCTTACGTCCAGCTTTTCCTAAACTTACTAATTCATGATCTTCGTTTCCTACTTCTCCGACAGTAGCACGACAAGTATTTAATACTTTACGAACTTCTCCACTAGATAAACGAATTAATGTATATTTTCCTTCACGTCCTAAAATTTGAGCACTGTTTCCAGCAGAACGAGCAATTTGACCACCTTTTCCAGGTTTTAACTCAATATTATGAACTAATGTTCCTTCTGGAATATTTCCAATTGGAAGTGAGTTACCAGCTTTGATATCAGCATTTTCACCACTTTCAACCTTCATTCCTACTTTTAATCCTTTTGGAGCAAGAATATATCTCTTTTCTCCATCTGCATATTTAATCAAAGCAATATTAGATGATCTATTTGGATCATATTCAATAGAAGCAACTGTTCCTTCTACATTATCTTTATCTCTTTTAAAATCAATGATACGGTATTTTCTTTTTGCTCCTCCACCACGATGTCTTACTGTGATGCGACCAGAGTTATTACGACCACCATTTTTCTTAAGAGTTACAAGTAATGATTTTTCAGGAGTTGTTGTAGTGATTTCATCATTTGTTAATGTTGATTTACCACGTTGACCATTTGTCATTGCTTTGTATGTCTTAATTGCCATAATTTCCCTCCTTTTAGATTAGTTTAGTTCGATTGAACTTCCTTCTTGTAATTTCACAATTGCTTTTTTTACTCTTCTTGTTTTACCAACGTAACGTCCCATACGTTTTTTTCTAGGTTTTACGTTGATTGTATTTACGCTTTCAACTTTTACATTAAAAATTGCTTCGATTGCTTGTTTAATTTGTGTTTTGTTTGCACGAGGATCTACACGGAATGTGTATTTATTCTCATTTTGTGCAAGATAAGCACTTTTTTCTGTAACAACTGGTGCTTTAATAATATCTCTATAGTTACTCATTAACCAAGCACCTCCTCTAATTTTTTAACAGCGTTTTCAGTAATTACCATACGATTTACACTAACAACATCTAATGTATTTACTTCATCAGTTTCAAGTAATAATACATTATCTAAGTTGCGAGTTGCTAAAATGATTTCGTCTGTTAATTCGTCAACAACGATCATTGTTTTTTCGTTATTTACTTTTAAGTTTGTTAATGCTTCTTTTGCTGTTTTTGTTTTTCCATCAGCAAGGTTGAAGTTATCAACGATTACTAATTCATTGTCTTGGTATTTGTAAGATAAAGCTGATTTTAAAGCTAATCTTCTTTCCTTACGATTCATTTTTAATTTGTAATTCTTTTGTGGTGTTGGACCAAATACAACTCCTCCACCAACCCAATGTGGTGCACGAATACTTCCTTGACGAGCATTACCAGTTCCTTTTTGTCTCCAAGGTTTTCTTCCTCCACCTCTTACTTCACTACGTGTTTTTGTACTTGCAGTACTTTGTCTTTGGGCATTTCTTGTTAAACGAATTGCATCATATAAAACTGTATCGTTTGGAGTAATTCCAAATACGTTTTCATTTAATGTAATGTCGCTTACTTTTTCACCCTTTATATTTAATACAGGTAATTTTTTCATACTCTATTTGCCTCCCTACTAATTTTCTTCTGTAACAGTTTCTTCTGTTACTTCTTCAGTAGTTTCTTCCACTGGTGTTTCTAGAGGTTTTTCTTCGTATGAAACAAGTTCATCCATCTCTACTTTTTTACCTGGATTTTTTACAGAAGTTTTAATTGTAACAAGTGACTTCTTAGCTCCTGGTACATTTCCACTTACTAAGATAACATTGTTTTCTGTATCAACTGCAACAATTGTTAAATTTTGAATTGTAACAGTTTCAACTCCCATATGTCCTGGCAAGTTTTTACCTTTAAAAACACGCATTGGTCTCATAGTTCCCATTGAACCTGGTCTTCTATGATAATGAGATCCATGTCCCATAGGCCCACGATTTTGTCCATGACGTTTAATAACACCTTGGAATCCGTGACCTTTTGTTACTCCAGTAACATCTACTACTTCTCCTGCTTCAAAAATATCAACTTTGATTTCTTGACCTAAAGAATAGTTATTTATATCTACACCACGAATCTCTTTAAAGAAGCGCTTAGGTGTAGTGTTTGCTTTATTGGTATGACCAATAGAAGCTTTTGTCGCTAATTTTTCTCTTTTTGTTTCAAAACCTAATTGAATTGCTTCATAACCATCATTTTCTTTTGTCTTAATTTGTGTTACCACATTTGGTTCAACAGAAATAACAGTTACAGGAATCAATTTTCCAGATTTTGTAAACACTTGAGTCATTCCAATCTTACGACCTAAGATTCCTTTCATTTCCATATTCTTTCCTCCTATTATAATTTGATTTTAATATCTACACCACTTGGGATATCTAAATGAGTTAGTGCCTCAATTGTCTCCTTACTTGGGTTTACGATATCAATAAGTCTTTTGTGTGTTCTTCTTTCAAATTGCTCACGTGAATCTTTATATTTGTGAACAGCTCTTAAGATAGTGATTTTTTCCACTTCAGTTGGTAGTGGAATTGGTCCACATACTTCTCCACCTGTTCTTTTTACTGTTTCCACAATTTTCGCACAAGCGTTATCTAAACTCTTGTGTTCGTAAGCTTTTAATTTGATACGAACTTTCGTTTTAGACATATTGTATCCTCCTTTCGCCTATATCCAGTATAGACTTGCTCCGTTAGGAAAACCTGATAACCGGTTATTTTTGTTTACAACTTAACCTGGTGTATCAGCAACCTCCCACATCAACGCATGCCACACATTCAAAATTATACATGATAATTATATGAAAATCAAGAGAATTTTTTCATTTTTTTACAATTTTTTGACACAATTTGATTTTCTCATAAAAACAAAATGAACAACTGTAAAATCATACAATTGTCATTTTCATTCTTATAAAAATATGTTATAATGGAGAAAATATGGGGTGAAAATATGAGTGAGACAAATAAAAAACAAACAAAGAAAAAAGCTGAGACAAAAAAGACAAAGAAAACTGTAACGAAAAAGAAGGTTACAAATGTTAAAAAAGAAACAAAACCTGTAAAGAAGAATACAAAACACGAAGAGAAGAAAAAAGTAACTAGAACAAAAAAAGTTGCTAGTAAAAAAACACAAGAAAGAAAAGTAGTAATTCCACATTTAGAGCCATCTCAAGAAGTGGATTTCGATAAATACGAAGATTATATTGGTATTAAAACACCAGATTGGCAAGAAAAGAAAGAACAATTACTTCAAGAACATGAATTACGTTTACAAGGAAAAGAAATAAGTGAGGAAATAAATGATTCTAAAAAAGATTCTAATCTTGCGTTAATTTTAGTTGTAGCCATTGCAATCATTATATTAGCATTTACTTTTATAACAAATATTTATCGTAAAGAATTACAACGTCAAAAGAAAGAGACACAAGCTTTAAATGAGTTACAAGAATCTACTAAAGAAGATGACAAAACTGAAGAAGAAATTAAGTCTCAGACAATGACATGTACTACAACTCCAACACAAATTGAAAACTACCAAAGTTCTGTTCTATCAATTGCTACATTTGAAAATGATAGTTTAGTAACTTACGAATATATTGTTACAAAAAAATATGCAGATCAAGGAAGTTATGATAGTGCGAAATTAGCAAACCAAAATCAAAATGATATTATCTTCGATAATAATCAATTAACGATTAAAACATATTTTGGTAATGGACACGTAGAAAGTGTTCCTCAAGAAACAACTTATCTTGGAAAAACAGTCCAAGAAGTAAAAGCACAAGAAGAAACTGCTGGAGCAACTTGTACACTTAGTGAATAAAAGCTACATATCTATGTAGTTTTTTTGTGCACTTATATACAAAAAAATAACAACATTACTGTTGTTATTTAACAAATGGAATTAATGCCATAAAACGAGCTTTTTTAATTTCATTTGCGATATGTCTTTGATGTAATTTACAATTACCGTTCATTCTTGTAGATGTAATAGCACCATTAGGTTTAATATATTTTTTAATAACGTCTACATCTTTATAATTTACATCTTTACCAGCACACATTTGGCAAATTTTCTTTCTTTTTCTAAATCCTTCAGCCATGATTATACATCCTTTCTTTAGTCTAGGAAATCATCACTAATAGATACGCTATCACCAAAGTCAGCGAATGGATCATCTTCTACATTGACATCATTAGTATAACTTCCTGTTTGGTTATTTGATGGTTGTTGATAATCATATGGACTTGCTTCGTTAGCACGATTACTACGTTGTCCTTTGCTCTCTAAGAATTGTACAGAGTCAGCAACAACTTCCATAGAATATCTTTTGTTTCCATCTTTATCTTCGTAATTATTTGTTTGAAGTCTACCTTCAATAGAAACTAAACTTCCCTTATCTAAGTAATTACATACATTTTCAGCTTGTTTTCTCCATACTACTATATTGATAAAATCAGTTTCTCTTTCTCCGTCACGATTACTGAATGTACGATTTACTGCAACAGAAAAACGTGTAAATGGTAAGTTAGAAGCTGTATATCGTAGTTCTGGTTTAGCTGTTAATCTTCCAATTAATAATACTCGATTCATAAAACGTATCTCCTTTATTTTTCAATTTTTGTGATTAAATGACGAATTACATCATTGCTGATTAAAGCTAAACGATCGAATTCTTTAATTGCAGCATCATCATTTGCACTTAAAGTTAATACGTAATAGTATCCACTTTTACATTTTTTGATTTCGTAAGCTAATTCTCTTTGTCCCATATCTGTTTCACCAGTAATTGTAGCTCCATGATTTGTTAATACATTTTTGAAGTTTTCAATCACTTTTTTTGTGTCTTCTTCAGATAATGTAGGTCTTACGATAAACATGATTTCGTATTCTCTCATTTTTACACCTCCTTGTGGTCTAAGTGGCTTTTGATCATTCAAAAGCAAGGAGTAAATTCATACTCGCTTAAGATTATAACAAATAATATGTGAATTGTAAACAAATTTTTCATACATTGCCATGATAAGTATAAAATTCATTGACATTTTTGAGTATATGTTTAGTTCTTCTTAATAGATAATAAAAAAATTATTATAGAAATTTCTATAATAATTATACATTAAAGCGGAATAAACAAATATCTCCATCTTGCATGATATAGTCTTTACCTTCCAAACGAAGTTTTCCTGCTTCTCTGACTGCTTTTTCAGATTTTAACTCAGCAAAGTCTTCATAACTCATTACTTCTGCTTTAATAAATCCTTTTTCAAAGTCAGTATGAATAATACCAGCACATTCAGGTGCCTTCATTCCTTTTTTAAATGTCCAAGCACGAACTTCATCTGTACCTTCTGTAAAATAGGTTGCGAGTCCTAATAAAGAATATGTAGCGCGAATTAATTGGTCTAGTCCACTTTCTTGTAGTCCTAAATCCTGTAGAAATAAGTTTTTATCTTCCTCTTCTAATTCACTTAATTCTTCTTCTATCTTCGCACTAACAACAATCACTTCTGCTTTTTCTTTTTGAGCATATTCTTTTACTTGTTGCACATATTCATTTTCTTCTAATATTTCCGTTTCCTTGACATTAGAAACGTATATGATTGGTTTCATAGTTAATAAATTAAATGATTTTAATACTTTTAATTCATCATCGGTATATTCCAAAGCACGTGCTGGAATATTTTTTTCTAAGTTCTCTTTGAGTCTTTTCATAAGATTTACTTCTAATAAAGTATCTTTATCTTTCGTCATTTCTGCTTTTTTACCGAGACGACCAAGCCTTGAATCAATGACTTCTAAGTCAGCTAGAATTAATTCTACATGAATGATTTCAATGTCGCGAATTGGATCGATTTTACCTTCGACATGGGTAATATTTCCATCTTCAAAGCATCTTACTACTTCTACAATCGCGTCTACTTCACGAATATGGCTTAAGAATTTATTCCCTAACCCTTCTCCTGTCGAAGCTCCTTTTACAAGTCCAGCAATATCAGTAAATTCAAATGTTGTTGGAATGGTTCTTGCTGGATGTACTAATTCCGTTAAGACATCTAAACGATAATCAGGAACGGTTACTACTCCGACATTTGGTTCGATTGTAGCAAATGGGTAGTTGGCTGCTAAAATATGTTTTTTTGTAATTGCGTTAAATAAAGTAGACTTTCCAACGTTTGGAAGGCCTACGATTCCTGCTGTTAAACTCATATTGATTCCCCCTTATAATGTTGGCATCGTATTCATTCCTAGTGGTAATCCCACTAAATACCAACCTATTATAATCAATATCCATACAATTGTAAATAATAAAATGGATGGAAATAAAATCTTTAATGTACCAAATAATGTGATTTCTTCTTTTCTTTCGGCATTATATTTTTGTAGGAAACCTACCATAATAATGAAATAAACAAAGAAAAGAGAAATACTCTTACCGATACCATCGGCTGCTTTAAATAAGACTTGTGTAAAATCTGGAGTGATATTTGCTCTCATAAATAATGGAATGACGATTGGTGATAATAACGTCCATTTTTCGATATTTCCAGGAATTAGAATACTAGCAATAATAATAAGAATAAATACAGCTATAATTAATGGCATTCCGGAAATTTGTAATGTACTGATAAAATCAACTAATCGCGTTGTAATAACACTTCCTATATTTGTCCAATTTAAGATTGCCAACATATTTGAAACAAAGAATAATAATACAAATAAGTAACCGACATTTTTAAATTCTTTCGATAATCCTAATCCACAATCTTCTGTTGATTTTAAATTACCAGATATAATTCCATATATGAAAGAACATAAAACTAATATAATAGTAATGAATAAAATAATTCCTGTACGAAATGGTGCATTTGGACTAAATAATTGAGCAATATATTCAGTTTCATTATGATCTAACAATGCTCCAGAACCTGGTAGTCCAGGAATAATCATATATCCAATTACTAAAGCGATTAAAATAAATAAAACACCACTGATACGAGCTGCTACTTTAGAATCTTTGTATACTACTTCATCATCAAGATGACATTTCTTAGGTAATTTTGGAGCTAAGAATTTCGTGATAATAATCGTACCAATAAACGCTAAAATAAATGTCGATACTGGTCCAATAATACTTGTAGAGAATAAGTCAAAGACATAGTTTTCATCTACGGTTGCATTGGCTGCTACTTGCGTTAACATTCCTAAGGCATAATCATCATAAGTAAATATAATATTGGTTCCATAACCAATGCTTGTACCTAAAAAGGCGGTCATGACTCCTAACATTGGGTTTTTACCAGCATATTGATACATTACACCTGCCAGTGGAATTAACAACATAAAGCTATATTCACCAATGATATTAGAAATAATAGATACAAGAAGTAATACAAAAGTTAAAACACTTAAACGAAGTTTCTTTAATGGAGAGAATAATTTTTGAAATAACCCACTGGCTGATCCAATACTAATTCCAATAAGAGATAGTACTAAATAAGCAAGTGGTTCAAATGTGGTAAATGAATTGACAATATTACCAAATAAGAAATGAATCCCGTCTAGTGAAAATATATTTTTAACAGTTGTTAAAGAGGATTCTAAACTATCATTGACAATCGTACTCTTATGTCCTTCGATTCCTAAAACAGAAAAAAGAAGGCTTACAATCATAATAATAAAAGTTAAAGTTAAAATTGTAAAAATTGGATTTAAACTTTTTTGTTTTTTTCTTTTATTTAATCTCATAATGCCTCCTATCAGTCTAATACTTTCTTCAGTTTACGGTTAAATTCAATACGAGGCATCATAATTGTTCGACCACATTTACGACATTTAATTTTAATATCTGCTCCTACTCGTATAATCTCCCACTCATTCGTTCCACACGGATGTTCTTTTTTCATTGTTACAATACTTCCTAATTTATAATCTTTTTCCATCATGTACCACCACCTGTGGATATCCCATTTGAATTTTATTTTGATCTAATACTTGTTTTACTTGTTTTCTAATTTCTCTTTGAACACCGTAATGTTCTGTTGGAACTGTATCTACTGTAATACGATAGACAAGTCCTTTTTCATTATATTCATTAATACCAAGTAAAGTAACTGTTCCCCTAATTTTATCCAATGTGTCGGTTAACTTCACACATAAGTCTTTTAAAACTTGTTCTGCTTTTTCATAATCTTCTTCATATGGAATTGGTATATCAACAATTGCAAGTGTATTTGATAAATTATAGTTAATTACTTCTGTAACAGTACGATTAGAAATAATTTTAACTTCTCCGGTATATGCACGAATTTGTGTTGTCTTTAAACCAATATTGATAACTTCTCCTTCAAAGTCACCAATTTCAATCCAGTCTCCCATACGATATAAATTATCAGTAATGATAAAAAATCCTGATACAAAATCTTTTAATGTATCTTGTAAAGCAAGTCCTAAAACAACTCCGACTGCTCCTAAAGATGCGATAATAGAAGCGGTTGGAATTCCATAAATACCTAAAATAATAATGACATCAATTAAAATAATAACATATTTAATAATATTTGTAATTAATGTAACAACTGTAACCGTTCTTTTTTCTTCTTTTGTTTTAAATTTCTTCTTATCAATATGAAAGAAACGGTGGACAAAGTTTTTAATAATACCATTTACTAAAATAGAAATACAAATAACTAGAATAGGTCCAACAATTTCTTTTACCATTATTTTTTCGGATATTGTATTCAATACATTTAAAATACCTTCCATAGACTATGACTCCTTTACTTGAATAATTTCTAAAATTCGATTTAAATCTGCAACATTTGTGAAGTGAATTTCTATTTTCTTGTCGCGAATACGAACTTTTGTATCTAATTTATCACGTAATAAGTCTTCTGCGTATTTATAATCTAACTTCTTTGGAGTCTCACGACGATGGATTTTTACTTTTTTCTCAAAAGTACCTTCTTGGATTTTATCTTCAACGGCACGGACAGGTAATTTCTTTTCTGTTATTTCATGTGCCATTTCCAAGATTTGATGTTCATCTTCTAATTTACTTAGAGCTCTCGCATGCCCCATAGATAATTTTTCATCGTTTACTAAGTTTTGAACTTCGTTTGGTAATCGTAATAGTCCTAACATATTTGTTAAATGACTTCTACTTTTTCCTACTTTTTTAGATAGTTCGTCTTGTGTTAGATGAAGATGTTCAATCATACTTTGGTATGCTTTGGCTTCTTCAATTGGACTTAAATTTTCACGTTGTAAATTTTCTAAGAGCGCAATTTCCATCATTTGACTATCCGTAAACGTACGAATAATTGCTGGAATCTTTGTAAGACCAGCCATTTTACTAGCACGATAACGACGTTCTCCAGCTATAATATCATACCCTTTAATACTTTTCTTAACGATAATTGGTTGGAATACACCGTGTTCTTTAATAGAAGATGCTAGTTCTTGTAAGTGTTCTTCATTAAATACAGTACGAGGTTGATATGGGTTTGGTCTTAACTCATTGATATCAAGTTCGACAATTTCTTCTTTTGGTGTTGTTTCATAGATTTGTTTTTCTAGTTCATTGACATCGATTGCTTCCGAATTAAATAATTGTTCTAGTCCTTTTCCTAGCGCTCTTTTTCTAGTTTCCATTTCTTTCAATCACTTCCTTTGCAAGATTTAAATAAGCTTCTGTTCCTCTACTCTGTGGATCATATACTAAAATTGGTTCCCCATGACTAGGTGCTTCTGATAAACGAACTAATCTTGGAATAATTGTGTCATAAACACGTTCTTTAAAATAACTCTTAATATCTTCTACAACTTCTAGTCCTAAATTTGTTCTAGAATCTAACATTGTTAGTAATACCCCTTCGATTGTTAAATTTGGATTCAAATTCTTTTGCGCTAACATAATTGTATTCAATAGTTGCATAATTCCTTCCAACGCAAAAAATTCACATTGTACTGGAATAATGACACTATCAGATGCAGTTAACGCATTGGTTGTTAAAATACCTAAAGAAGGTGGACAATCAATAATAATGAAATCAAATACATCTCTTATTTCATCAATATGTTTTTTTAATTGTGCACCTTTCACAAAAGTTGGATCCATTTTACTTTTATCAATTAATTCAATATCAGCACCTGCTAAATTGATGGTAGCTGGGATTACATACAAATTTTTAAACTTTGTCTTTACGATAACCTCATCTAATGTTGCTTCATCAATTATTAAATCATAAATGCTTTTATTAATATCTGCTTTGTTAATACCTACTCCTGTCGTTGTATTTCCTTGTGGATCTAAATCAATTAACAATACTTTCTTTTTTAATACTCCAAGGGATGCTGCTAAATTAATACTTGAAGTTGTTTTTCCAACTCCGCCTTTTTGATTTACAAGCGAAATTACCTTTCCCATAATACCACCATTTTCTAATCATATCTAACTTATATTGTATCAAAGTTTCTAGTCATTGTCCATGTTTCAAATAAAAAAGCAAGAACTTATCTTGCAATTTTATATTCTACTTTTGTAGCACTCCTTAAATCTTCTGTTACATCAGAAATAATTTGTTTATTATCACCTGGTTCAATGCTTTCTCCAATATAACCAAGTGTTTCAATTAACAACTTATCATTCTTGTCATATAGGTTAATACCAATATTTGTAAGGTTAATTGTCTGGTCTGTTGTATTTTCGACATTGGCTACAATTTTACTAATACCATCCTTATAAGTAATACTTAAACCAGAAATTTTTAATCCTTCTACAGTCTGATCATCTAATGTTGTTACCTTAGATTCTACTGTCTTATTTTCTTTCTTTGGTTCTTCTTTCTTATCACAACCACAACCCGTTACGACAAATACAAGTGCCAATAGACAAATAAATAGTTTTGAAAATTTTTCAACATTCTTTCTCATGATAGAAACCCTCTTTCTATTATATGTCCATTATATCTCATTTTTCTTCTAATAGTCAATCATTTTAAAAGAAAAGAGGATTTATTCATCCTCTTTATCATCTTCTTGTAATAATTTTACAAGTGTTTCTTTATCCATATCTTTTGTTGCTTCAATATTTCTTTCTTGACAAAGTTCATAAAGAAGCTCTTTACTTAAATCTTGGTAAGAAAGTTCTTCGAAATCAGAAGTCGTTGTATCATCTTGATTTTGATTCTCATCATCATGATGCTCATCTTTCTCTTCTTCTGGCATCTTACCATTTTCTACTAAGTAATCGATTTGTTCTTTTGTAAGTGTTTCATTTTCAAGTAATGCATTGGCAATTAAGTCAAGTAAATCACGATTTTCTTTAATGACTTTCTTTGCTTTTTCATAACACTCATTGATAATCTTACGTTGTTCTTGATCGATTTCGAATGCTACTTGACCTGAGAAATTACGACTCTTATTATAATCTCTGCCTAAGAACACACTACTTTCTTGATGTTCAAATTGAACTGGTCCTAAATCACTCATACCATATTCTGTTACCATAGCACGAGCAATTTTTGTTGCTTGTTCAAAATCATTATGTGCTCCTGTTGTTACTTCGTTAAATACGATTTCTTCGGCAACACGACCACCAAGAAGTCCCATAATACGTTCTAATAATTCTTGTTTTGTTGATAGATATGTTTCTTCTTTTGGAAGCATTAAGTTATATCCACCAGCATTTCCTCTTGGTACAATTGTAATCTTTTGTACTTCGTTGGCATTATCTAATTTAATACCTAATACAGCATGACCAGCTTCGTGGTATGCGACTGTACGTTTTTCTTTTTCAGTATATTTATGGCTCTTCTTAGCAGGTCCCATCATAACACGGTCATGTGCTTCATCGATTTCAGCCATTGTAATTTGATTTTTATTACGTCTTACTGCTAAAAGGGCAGCTTCATTTAATAAGTTCTCTAAATCTGCTCCACTAAATCCAACAGTTCTTTTGGCAATATTAGCAAGTGAAACGTTTGGAGAGAATGTTTTACCTCTAGCATGTACTTTTAAGATTTCTTCTCTTCCTTTTACATCAGGTAAATTTACTGTTACTTGGCGATCAAAACGACCTGGACGAAGTAAAGCAGGGTCTAATACATCTGGACGGTTTGTTGCAGCAATAATTATAATTCCTTCATTAGAACCAAATCCATCCATCTCTGTTAATAATTGGTTTAATGTTTGTTCACGTTCATCATGACCGCCACCTAAACCAGCACCTCTTTGACGTCCTACCGCATCGATTTCATCGATAAAGATTAAACATGGAGCATTGTGTTTTGCTTGTTTAAACATATCTCTAACACGGCTTGCTCCTACTCCGACGAATAATTCTACGAATTCAGAACCACTGATGTAATAGAATGGTACATTTGCTTCTCCTGCTACTGCACGAGCAAGTAATGTTTTACCTGTTCCTGGAGGACCAACTAATAATACTCCTTTGGGAATACGAGCTCCTAAACGTTGGAATTTCTTAGGACTTTTTAAGAAGTCAATTAATTCAGCAACTTCTTCTTTTTCCTCATCTAAACCAGCAACATCTTTAAACGTCACTTTCTTACTATCTTCATTCAAACGAGCACGACTACGTCCAAAATCCATTGATTTATTCGCACTACCCATTTGTCTTGTAATTAAGAAGAATGCTCCACCTACTAAAATAACCATTGGAAGAACATTTACTAAAAATAATAGGAATGTACTAGATTCTGGATCAGAAGATGTATCTAATGTAAATCCTTCTTCTTTTTGAATATCTAAAATTTCTGACATCACATCACTATCTAATGGTACTCTCAAAAAGAATGATTCATTGTCTTTATATCCTTTCATCGTACCAGAAATCTCATACACACTTGCACGAGAACGTGGTGTTACTAAAACTTCTTCTACTTTCCCTTTGTTTGCTTGTTCCATGAATTTATCATAAGTTAATACATTCACTCTACGATTCATTGTATTAAAAAAGTATAGGATTGCAAACATAATCATTAATAAAATTACATATGGAAATATTCCTTTTTTAATGGCTTTTTTATTCATCCAAACCCTCCTTCTTCAAAGAATACCTTAGTATTATATCATACTTTCCATTTTTTGTTCTATCAAATTTCGTTTTTTTTAGGCCTGGTAACCAAAGTATTTTTCCCGTCGCATCTACGACAATTGGCCATGTATCACGAATTGGTTTTTCGATTTTCTCATCCGTAAAAATATCGTTTATTTTTTTCGTACCGGATAGCCCTTTCACATCCATACGATCACCTGATTTTCTAGTACGGACATAAAGTGGTAATACGATTTCATTTATATCTAAACGACAAGTATCATTATCGTCTTTTTCTGTTTCCTCCACTTTTTCAATTACATAACCATTTGGTAATCGTAACTGGTCTTGTAATTCAAATTGATATTCTTGAATAGACGACATCGTATCTATAAAATAAGCTCGATTATATTCTTTTACCAAAAAAACATGGTCTGGTAAAGTTATATGTGAATTGTTTTTACCTTCTAATAAAAACTTCTTTATATTATAGACATGCTGTCCACAAATTTGATTTAATCTTCCTTCATAGACTCTTTCCAATAAAAATTGAATTATTTGTTCCTGCATAAAAGAATCTTCACGTTTCCATAAATCCAAAAACAATGTACGTTCTTGAAATACTGTTCCTTCTTTATTTTGAACCAAATTTTTTACATAATGACTACATTCTAATAAAGTTGTACTAAAATTTAAAAATTTCTTATGAACTTGTGGATTTTCCTCTTTTAACTTTGGAACAATATACTTACGATAACGATTTCTCGTATAATCGTCTTTATAATTACTCATATCGGTAACATAAGGAATCTGATATTGATCAATATATTTCATAATCTCTTCTCTCGTAACCGTAATCAAAGGACGTACTAATGTATAATCCGATAACTCTGTCACTCTAGAAAAACCATGATACCCATATAAAGAAGAACCCCTCACGAGTCTCATTAAAATTGTTTCGATGAGGTCATCACCATGATGTGCAGTCATGAGATAAGTTGCGTGATATTTATTTACAGCTTGTTCAAAAAATTGATAACGAATGGTACGAGCTTCTTGGTGAAAATTATTATGAGAATAGTTTTTTATTTTAAAATATTCAAAGAGAATTTGATGTTCTTTACAATAAGATTCTACAAATTCTTTTTCTTGATCACTTTCGACACGAACATTATGATGAACATGAGCACACACAATACGAATTTTTACTTGTTCTCTTAACTGTAATAGCAAATGGAGTAAAGACATTGAATCTGGTCCACCAGAGACAGCAACCACTACCGTATCATTATCATGAAATGAAAGTGACTTTAAAAAATTAAATACTTCGTTCATCATTACCACTGAATCTCTTTCTCACCAATTTCTTTTAAATATCGATTGATTTTAGAAAATGGTCTACTACCAAAAAAACCACGATATGCAGATAAAGGAGAAGGATGCACACTCTCTATAATTTTATGTTGTGGATTTGTAATTAGTACTTTCTTACTACGTGCATAACTACCCCAAAAGACAAAGATAACTGGCTTTTCTCTTTCGTTTAGTTTAGAAATAATCGCATCTGTAAACATTTCCCAGCCATGATTTTGATGAGATAATGGACGATCCATTTGCACAGACATAATTGAGTTTAATAGAAGCACGCCTTGTTTGGCCCAATCCGTTAAATCATTATTTTCACGATGAATATGTAAGTCACTTTCTAACTCTTTAAATATATTATCCAAAGATGGTGGTCTTTTACATCCTTCTTGTACCGAAAAAGAAAGACCATGGGCTTCACCAATACCGTGATAAGGGTCTTGCCCTAAAATGACTACTTTTACTTCATCATAATCAGTATAACGTAGTGCATTAAATATATTTTTATATTCAGGAAAACATCTTTTCGTCGCATATTCATGTTTTACAAATGTTCCCAGCTTACGAAAATAATCTTTTTTCATTTCCTCTTTTAAAACAATATCCCACTTCTTGTTAATCATATATCAAAATTCCTTTCAGATATATGATAACACAAAGTAATAGGGAGTGCAAAAAAAAGAGAAAAAAGTAAACATATACTCTATTTTATGTCTGGTTCTGTCAAAAAAAGAGACTACTTGTCCCTTTTTGACACTTCCTTCTTCGTACTGGATGTTTTTTTTGCATTTGTCTTTTTCTTAATATTCTTTTTATTCGTTATAATCGGTGTATTCATTTTTTCTTTTGTACATAACATTAAATAACAATCGTGGTGAGTTCCTTCATGAAAACGATGATGCGGAAGAATACGATATATTTCAAAACCACATTTTTCAAAACATGTAATATCACGCTTATTTTCTATCAATGGGTCTACCACTAACAGATCAACACCATGTGATAATAAATAATCACGAATCATAATCATAAACTTGTCATCATAGTGTTTTTTAAAATATTTAGGAATTCCAATAAATGCATCAATTCCATATACAATGGTATCAATCCCAAAATCATATTTACTTAATTCTTCATGTGTCAGTGGATAATATTGTAAATAACCAACAGCTTCCGTATCTTTTTCTAAAATATGTCTAGAAATATTCTTGTGATTATAATATTGTTTTTGGATTAAAACTTCATCGTATTTAACATCACGTCCATCATGATATTCCAATACTTTCTCATCAGTCAACCAATTTAATAAGTGTTTCTTGTCTTCTTCTTTTAAAGGACGAATTTTAAAACCATTCTTTTCTATTTCTATCTTATCATCTCTTACATTTGGACCATCTGGTACAAAAAATGGTTTCGTTGTTTGTTTTTGCTTTTTCCCTAAAACAATGAATACCATAACTACAATAGAAATAATAGTAAAAATAATGTATAAAGGTAAAAAATAATATTCAAAGAAAGTATATATTTTTTGACCTAGATACGTAGCTTCAAAAAAAGCGATAACTTCTTGGTGTGATAATATTTTAGCAATACAATAAGTTCCTACGAAAGGAAAGACAATAGAGAAAAAGACAATTAGTAAACAAGTAATTGTTTTAAAGAAAGATTTTAAATATAAAATATCTAATGATTTTAACAATACGATAAAACAAATAAATAATAAAATTAAAAATAATATAAAGTAGATAACACTAATCATCTTGTTTCCTTCTTTCAATATATCCATTTACGACCGAAACAAAAATTTCTAAAGGTATTTTTTCTGCACGATCTTGTAAACTATATCCATGTGATTGGAATAACGGTTCTAATATTTCTAAATCATAATTTTTTAAATTATTGCGCAGTGTTTTTCGCTTCTGTTTGAAACAATCTCTTACAAATTGAAAGAAGAAAGTATCATCCAATAACTCTAATTGTTCTTTTTTACGTGTAAATTCTACCACAATACTATCGACATTTGGTTTTGGTAAAAATACATTGCGACTTACATCTAAAAGTTTATGAACATCAAAATAATAATCTAAGAATACAGTAAATGAACCATAATCTCTTGTCCCTGGTTTGGCTCTAAAACGATCTCCTACCTCTTTTTGAACCATGACGACAATTTTATCAACTGGTAAATGATCCTCTATTACCTTCATAATAATAGGAGTTGTAATATAATAAGGTAAATTACCAATAACATATAATTTAGAATATTGATACTTTTTAATATCTTCGATAGGAGTACTCTTTAAGAAATCACCATAAATAATATCGACATTGGCAAATGACTTTAAATTATCTTCTAAAACTGGTTGTAATGTTGTATCGATTTCATAACAAAGTACTTGTTTGGCATATTTAGCAAGTCCCACGGTTAAAGAACCAGCTCCTGGGCCGATTTCGATAACAAGCGTATCTTCATCAATTTGACAAGATGTAACGATTTTTTCAATCACATTACGATCAATAATAAAATTTTGACCATAATTCTTTTTAAAGTGAAATTGATGAGAATTTAAATTTTGTTGCATTTTATTTGGTGAATACTCCATACTATATCTCCTCTTGAGTTTTATTATAACTGAATTATGGGAGAGATACAATAAAATTTCAAAAGAAAAAGAGCAAAGTGCTCTTAAAATCCATAACGTTTTACAGTAAATTGTATTCCATTTCCTCCAGGTGTTGTTGTATTTCTAGCATCATTTTGAGTAGCATACGCTAAATCAATCCATACTGTACGACTACTATTCCATGCCTTTTGCATACTACTACCACTATCTAATACAACACCTAGGAAAGGTGGATTAATTCCGTTATTAATTTCTATAATTGTACCACATGGGAATACAGTTTTGGCTGCTGCTAAAATTCTAACATTACCATATTCCTCATCTTGATAATAAATGCCATCATAAATTAAACTATGTTTTCCACCATTTTTTGTATGACAAGAAACATTTCCTGTTTTGCTACATCCAGGACAATCAGGACCATATCCTGACATTTTTCCAACATAGCTTTCTTTTCCTCCCTTTCCTACCTGTACAACAGCAGGAATCATTTCTTGAATGACAGATGTAGTTCCATCTGCTTGAGGAATAATTAAACCATCTTGACCTTCTGTAACAACCTTGGTCACACCATTTGGTAATCTTTTTGTATATATCGTTTGCGTTTCATGGGCAATCACTTGATTTTCCACATTTAAATTCATGTTTTTGGTCGGATTATCAATCTTTACTTTATGTGTTTGAAATCCGATATTATGAAATAATGATAATGCTGCGATCATCACTAAACTAAGCCATTTACCCAATAATTGCAGTAAATATACATTCATAACATGTCACCTCAAGATTATTTATAGACTAGTTAAAGTATAGCAAAATTACCTATTCAAGTCAAATTGAGCAATTGCGGTATTTGTCGTTATTTCTAATACCTTTTCTAAACTTGTATTTTTAATTTGTGCAATTTTTTCAGCAATATGTATAATTCTTACTGGTTCATTTTCTTTACCACGATATGGTTCTGGAGATAAATATGGACTATCCGTCTCCAATAACAAACGATCTAGTGGCATTTCTTTTACTACTTCAACTAATTTGACACCATTCTTGAAAGTAACAACCCCTCCTATTCCAAAATAAACACCCAGTTTTAAAAACTCACGAGCCATTTCTACAGAATATCCATAACAATGTAAAATGACGGGAAAACTACCATCTATCACCTTCTTTAATATATTATATGTATCTTTTGCAGCATCTCTACTGTGTATGACACAAGGAAGATGATATTTTTTAGCTAATAATAGTTGTTTTTCAAATAGTTCTATCTGTTTTTTTCTATTGTCTTTCGTATAGTGATAATCGAGACCAATCTCACCAATACCCACAATTTTATCATCGTGAAGATGTGATTCTAAAAGTTTTAAATTTTCTTCTGTTCCATCTTCTACTTCCTCGGGATGAATGCCAATAACTCCATAAACATTCTCATATTTCTTTACTGTATTTAATGTCTCAATCATATTTTTCATATTTGTAGCACTTGTAATCATCAAATTATTTCCCATGTGAAAAATAATCTCTTGTAAGTGTTCTTCTGTTTGATATTCTTCTAATAACAAATGACAATGTGTATCTACCATAATCTCACTCCTAAAAAAAATATACCATAAAATGGTATATTTGCATACTCTCTATCCATGTCTATGAAGATAAATGTACCTGCAGATTGTATAAATTATCGCAATTAAATAAAGAATATCTATAATATTAAATTCAACAAGCACACTACCTAAAACTAAGAATCCAAGAAAGCCTAATAACAATAAAACTGATCTCGTTTCCTTATTTTTTAGAATTGACATGATTTCTCTCCTTCATTTTGTACAACCTACTACTAACTATACAGGAAATTCGTTGTAATTTCAAACGAATTTGCGATATTTCGTCGTACAATTTACAACATTTTACAAAGTTTTTCTACAATATTTGATAATAATTTAAAAAAATACCAATGAATATTGGTATTTTATTGATTTTGATGAATTTCTTCAAGCTTTTTTTCTTTATCAATACGTGCAAACAATGGATGTGCTTCTCCAACAGTAATAGATTCTCCTAATCCATCAAATTGTTCTAATGATTCAAATGTTGTATTCGTTGTATTTAATTGTTCAAAAATAGATTTTGCAGTGTCAGGTAAAAAGGCCTGTAATAATACTGCTCCATGACGAATTCCTTCTAACAATAAATATAATACATCGTTTAGTCTATCTTGTTGTGATTCATCTTTTGCTAAAGTCCATGGAGTTGTTTCATCAATAAATTTATTACAACGTCTAAATAGATTAAAGATTGCTTCCATAGCATCAGCAACACGTAAATCATCCATTTTATCGATTACTTCTTGTTTTGTATCTAAAATCGTTTTCTTAAATAATTCATCTAATTCTGTATCATCTTTTGGCGCAGTAACTGTTCCTTGAAAGTATTTATGAGCCATACTAATCGTACGATTTACTAAATTACCTAATACATTTGCTAAATCAGAATTAATTCTCTCAATTAGCAATTCATATGTAATTGTTCCATCACTAGCAAATGGGATTTCGTGTAGTAAATAATAACGTACGGCATCCACACCAAAATAACGCACTAAATCATCTGCATACATAATATTTCCTTTTGATTTACTCATCTTATCTTCACCAAATAAAATCCATGGGTGACCAAAAATTTTCTTTGGTAATGGTAAATCTAAAGCCATTAACATAATTGGCCAATAAATCGTATGGAATCTTAAAATATCTTTTCCAATTAAATGAACATCAGCTGGCCAATACTTCTTAAACTTTTCATCGTGATTACCGTTAATATCATATCCTAAGAATGTAATATAATTACTTAATGCATCAATCCATACATATACAACATGTTTTGAATCAAATGTAACAGGAACTCCCCAATCAAAAGAAGTTCTAGACACACATAAATCCTGTAATCCTGGCTTAATAAAATTATTCATAATTTCATTTTTACGAGCTTCTGGTTGTATAAAATCAGGATGTGTTTCAATATATTCTTCTAAACGTTTCGCATACTTATCTAAACGGAAGAAATATGCTTCTTCACTAGCTTTTTTTACTTCACGCCCACAATCTGGACATTTTCCATCCACTAATTGTGATTCTGTAAAAAATGATTCACATGGTGTACAATATAAGCCCTCATATACGCCTTTATAAATATCACCCTGTTGATATAATCTTTCAAATATTTCAGATACTTTTTTAACGTGTTCTGGGTCTGTAGTACGAACAAACTTGTCATAGCTTGTATTCATACAATCCCAAATTTGATGTACTTCAGAAGCAATTTCATCGACAAATTGTTGTGGTTCTTTTCCTGCTTCTTTCGCTTTTAATTCAATTTTTTCTCCATGTTCATCTGTTCCTGTTTGAAAATATACGTCATATCCTTCTAAACGTTTAAATCTTGCAATCGCATCTGCTAACACAATTTCATATGTATTTCCTATATGTGGTTTTGCAGAAGTATATGCGATTGCTGTTGATATATAATACTTTTTCTTTTCCATATTATTCCTCCTTATTCGTTGAACCGAATCCATAGGTTCTTTCTGTTTTAATTTCTTGTTCGTCATCGACTGTTAAAAACTTTTGAAAAATTCCTTGTCCAAATGCTTCTCCTTTTTTTACAGTATATGTTTTGTCACTAGAATTATAAAGAGTAATTGAAAAATGTC
The DNA here is from genome assembly GCA_900557185.1 of uncultured Mycoplasmatota bacterium. GTDB lineage: Bacteria > Bacillota_I > Bacilli_A > RF39 > UBA660 > UMGS2016. The sequence goes on along the minus strand of USRP01000002.1, from coordinate 13,748 downwards.
CTTCGTTGGTTGGATTATTATAAAAATCACTATCAATAATTCCTACTCCATTAGACATCCGTACGCCATGCTTAATGCCCATACTACTGCGAACGTACAACATAAGTACTTCATCTATTTCCATTTTTGCTTTTACCCCAGTAAATATTTTTTTCTGTTCACCAGGTTCAATCGAAAAATCATAAATTGCTTTAAAATCATAACCAGCACTATGTTTTGTACTTCTTGTTGGTAACTCATATGATTGATAAGTTCCTTTATCATCTTTTAAATCTTTTTTAAACTGTTCAAAACTAATCTTCTCAAAACATCTTCCCATATTAACCTCCAAAAAAAATCACATCCTATATAAGGACGTGAAATACGTGGTACCACCTTAATTCATAGTCGAAACTACCTCTAGTTGTTAACAGGAACTACCCGTATCATCCTACTTATCGAATCATCAACTCCAGAACCATTTCCAGCTATTTCCTTTTATTCACTTACACCAAACGTGAACTCTCTTTAAAAAATACTCTAGCCTTTCTTTCCTTCAACGTTTTTATATGACTGATTATATCACATCATTTTTCTTTTGCCAAGAATTTAATTTTCTAATTGTTTTGATAGTACTTGAGCTGTTAATTCAACAATATTACGGTCTAATTCATCAATATGATCATTTCCATAAGTAAACACAAGACCTAATGCATCTCCATTAGAAATAATTGTCGCATAAGAAAAACATGTTTCCATTTCTTGATTTTCTACTAATGTAATTTTCTTTTTGGTTTTTTCTAACATTTTATCACGACGAGCAATGATCTCTTTTAGTTGATCGCTAATCGGTTTATTTACTAAAATATCTTTATCTACACCAGCCATAGCAATTACTTTATCTGTATCTGTAATCATAACACTATGTCTTGTTAAGTGATATATCGTATCAACAAATGCTTTTGCTTCTTCTTCAAAATGGTTCATGGCAAAATATTTTTTTAATACAATATTTTCTTGATTATCTAAAAAAATTTCTAAACTTTCTCCCTCTCGAATTCTAAGTGTTTTTCTAATTTCTTTGGGAATTACAATTCGTCCTAATTCATCAATTCTTCTTACAACTCCAGTTGCTTTCATAACTTCCTCACTTTCTAATGTATAGAATGTGTTAAAATTGACAATTTATACTTATCACAGCAAAATATTTGTGCTATAATAAATAAACCACTTTTGGCGTAAAAAGGAGGAAAGTTATGGATCAAATTTTTATATTTGGACACAAAAAGCCAGATACTGACAGCGTTACTGCATCAATTACATTATCTTATTTAAAAAATCAACTTGGATATCATACAGAACCACGTGTATTAGGAGATATTAATAATGAGTCGAAATTTGTACTAAAATATTTTAACGTAAAACAACCAAAATATTTAAATGATGTAAAATTACAAATTAAAGACTTTGACTATCAAAAAGACAATTTTATTTTTCATACCGAATCTATTTATGCATCTTTTTTTCACATGCTGAAAAGTCAAGCTACTACGCTTCCAATTGTAGATGATCAGAAAAAACTATTGGGAATCGTATCTATGAAAAGTATTGCTGCAGAACAAATTGTCGGTGATTTAGCACACTTAGAAACTTCTTATCAAAATATACAATCCATTTTAAATGGAGAAGAAATTTTAAATTTTGATGATGAAATTAGCGGAAATACTTTAATAGCTTCTTATCGTAGTACTACTTTTTTAGAAAATATCGATATTCAAAGCGATACGATCTTAATTGTCGGAGATAGACATAGTATTATTGAACACGCTGTTATGAATCATGCGAAATTAATTATTATTACCGGAAACGGAATGATAAAAGATGATCATTTAGCAATCGCAAAACAAAATCATGTAAATATCATACGTACAAGTATGGATACATTCAGTGTTGCCAAAGTAATTGGATTAAGTAATTATGTATCAACCATTGTCCATTCGGATAGCGTTATTGCAGTAAATGAAAATGACTATGTAAACGATATCACAGAATTATCTAAAAAACATCGCTATAGTAACTATCCTGTCGTTGATAACAATGGAGTATGTCTTGGATTATTCCGCTTAGCAGATATGAATGATAAAAAACCAAAACAAGTTATTTTAGTAGATCATAACGAAGCAGAACAATCAGTAGATGGTTTAGAAGAAGCAGAAATTTTAGAAATTGTTGACCACCACAAAATTGGTACAATTGGAACATCTATGCCAATTAATTTTAGAAATATGCCAGTAGGAAGTTCTAATACGATTATTTATTTAATGTATCGTGAAAACCATATTGAAATTCCAAAAAATATAGCGGGATTAATGGTTTCTGGTATTATCTCTGATACCTTACTCATGAAATCACCGACTACGACAGAATTAGATAAACGAGCAATTGAAGAACTTTCTAAAATTGCAGAAATTAATGCCTCAGATTATGCTTATGAAATGTTTAAAGCAGGATCTTCTATTAAAGGTATGACAGAAGAAGAAATACTATATAACGACTTTAAGAACTTTAAAATTGATAATGCAAAAATCGGAATTGGTCAGATATTCACATTGAATATTGAAGAAATCAAAAAGAATGAGCAAAAATTCATTGATTTAATTGAAAGAGTATCAGCTCATAATGATTATGCAGTTGTCGGATTATTTGTAACTGACATTATGAAAAATGGATCTTATATTTATTTCAACTCAAAAGCCCAAGAAGTATTTAAAGACGCATTCTATTTAAATGAACTAAATCAAGGGGAATATTTAGATCATATTATTTCTAGAAAAAAACAAATTATTCCAAATATTATGAGAGTCATGGATTAAATTCATGACTTTTTTATTTCCCAGGAAATAAAAAAGCATACGTTAGTATGCTCTTACTTGTTCTTGAATTATTTTTAACATTTCTATTAAGTAATAGATAAAATGTTTTTCTAACTTAACGGTATCTAAAGTAATAATTAAATTTTTACCACGCATTGCAAAGCGAAACATTTTAGAAATATTACTGATACCAAAGAAGAGTTGATCTCCTTTTAACTTAGATAATAAGTATGCAGGAATGGTTACTTCTATAAAGTTTTTCGTTTGTCTAACTTGACGAATCCCTAAATCCTCAGCAATTTTTTCAAACCATTCTTCATACATATAAATTAACATATCATCTGTAATATGACCAAATCTGTCTTCTAAATCGGCTCTTACTTCTTTTAATTTATCATATGAATCAATTGTATTAATTTGTTTATGAATTTCTATTTTTAATTCTTCTTCCTCAACATAATTATCACTAATTGTTGTAGATACATCTACAAGAGGTTGTGTAGATTCTGTGTCGCCTTCTTCTGATACTTTTTTTCCTTGTAATCTTTGAATTTCATCATTCAGCATTTTTAAAAATAATTCTATACCAATTGTATCAATAAATCCTGCTTGTTCACTACCTAATATATCTCCTGCTCCGCGAATAGATAAATCTCTCATAGCAATCGAGAAGCCACTTCCTAATTCAGTAAATTCTTTAATGACATTTAATCTCTTTTTAGCTGTTTCTGATAATACACGAGAGGCATTATACATTAAATAACAATAAGCTATTTTATCGCTACGTCCAACTCTACCACGGATTTGATATAGTTGCGATAATCCGAAGTGATCAGCTCCCATGATGATCAAAGTATTGACATTAGGAATATCAATTCCTGTTTCAATAATTGTCGTACAAACTAATATATCATATTCATGATCGACAAATTTCTGCATCACATCTTCTAATTCATTCTTATCCATTCTTCCGTGTGCAGATACTACTTTGGCATCAGGAGCTAACCTTTCAATTTCAGCCATTTTCGCATGCATATCATCAATATGATTATATAAAATGAATACTTGTCCATTACGTGATAATTCTTTATAAATCGCATCTTTTAACAATGGTTTATTATAACCAACCACATAAGTCTGTACTGGATAACGATTCACAGGTGGTGTTTCTATCAATGATAAACTTCGTATACCTGCCATTGAAAGTTGTAATGTTCTAGGAATTGGTGTTGCAGATAGTGTTAAAACATCAATTGTATTACGATATTGTTTTATTTTTTCTTTATGTTTTACTCCAAAACGTTGTTCTTCATCAATAACCAATAAACCTAAATCTTTAAATTGTACATCATCACTTAATATACGATGTGTCCCAATTAAAATATCCACTTTGCCTTCTTTTAAATCATCCAAAATTTGTTTTGCTTCTTTACTTGATACAAATCGATTCAATAGTACGATACGCACAGGAAAATTTGAAAAACGATTGATAGCATTTTGATAATGTTGTTTTGATAAAATCGTAGTTGGACATAAAAAGGCAACTTGTTTTCCACTTAACACAGCTTTAAACATTGCTCGAAAAGCTACTTCTGTTTTCCCAAATCCTACATCTCCACATAGTAATCGATCCATAGGATGAGGAGATTCCATATCTTTTTTTATTTCTTCAGCAACCTTTAATTGATCTGTTGTCTCCTCATATGGGAAATCTTTTTCAAAAGCAATTTGATCTTCATCATCAGGTAGGAATGCAAAACCTGGTTTTGCTTCACGTAAAGCATACATTTCTAACAATTGTCCTGCAATATTTTCTATTTTCTTACGGACACGTAATTTTGTTTTAGCCCATTCACTTCCACCTAATTTATTTAATCTAGGAATGCTTCCTTCACTCGAAGAATATTTACTAATAGAATCAATTTTTTCAACAGGAATATATAACTTATCATGGTCTTTATATTCCACCATCAAATAATCTTTTTGTAAGCCATTTTTTAATAGTGTTTTTAAACCTATATATCTTCCTATCCCGTGGACATTATGAACAATGTAATCTCCTATCTGAAGCTTGTTAATATCACGAATTTTCGTACCAAACTTAAAATTCGTTTTATATTTTACACGATCTATTTTTTTGTGAAACAATTCGTGCTCTGTTAAAGCCATGAAATCCTGAATTTGAAACCCTTTCGTAAGAGGAAAAATAATTGCGTTGATTTGACCAGTTACAATATGTTCATCATCCACAAATAAAATATCTTTCTCCTCTAAGGACTCAATTACATGATTTACTTGATATCGATCTTTTAACGCTAAAACAATTGTCATACCTTGTTTCTTCTTTTCTAAAAGATATTTTCTAATTTCATCCATATTCGTTGGAAACATAGAAATATCTTTGGTATCAAATTGTTGTAACACACCTCTATTTACAATATTTTCAACACCCATATAATAAAAATGATGTTTTTCTCTGGCATCTAGCATATAAAAATCATGCATGTACTTGGTATTACCATCCAATTCCATACTGATATTATAGTGATAAATTTCATCTAATAAATTTTCATAACTAACTTTTAATTGTTGATAATCCGCATAAACAACCATGCAATCTTTTAAATAATCTGAAATTGTACTTACATTTCCATATTCAGGCAATAATCTTTGGTGAATATTCTCTAAATCGACTGTTGTAGAAGTTAAAAATTCTGTATTAGGATAAATTGTGACTTCTTCAAATTTCTCCAATGTATGTTGATTATCAACTTCAAAAGTACGAATAGAATCAACTGTATCTCCCCAGAATTCAACACGAACTGGATGATCCATTCCCATTGGAAAAACATCAATCACAAAACCACGCACTGCCATTTCCCCTGTTTTATTAACTAATGTCTCTCTTTGATATCCCATTTGATATAATTTTTGAATTAATTCATTCATTTGATAATCACAATCTTGTTGAATTGTTAAAAAATGATTCTGATATACATCAGGTGTTGGTAAATACCTCAAATATCCCATAAGGTTTGTAATAACAATTTTAGGCGGATATGTTAAAGAATTTAACATTGTTTCTAAACGTGTAATTTTAAATTCAGGAGAAATAGCCAACGCTTCACTCGTTAAAAAATCATCCACCGGAAAAAGATATACATCGTCTGTATAATCTGAAACCATTTGATAGTATTTATTCGCTTCAAATAGAGAACTAGTAACAAGTAGAATATTTCGTTTCTTTTTTCGTAATACTTCAGATAAATAATAACAAAATAATTCATCCGTTAATCCTGTTACACCATCTACATTGTCGTCAATTGATATATATTTTTCTAAACATTTCATAATATTTCACCTCCTAAACACGGAAAAAAGGACACATTCATTGTATCCAACTACTTTTTATTATACTTATTCATTAAGTTATCAAAGGATAATATAAAATAATCATCTAATAACTGAACACCTTGTTCCATTACTTTTCTAATTTCTTCTTGTTCTTCTTTAGAAAGTTTTCCTAGTACATAATCTTTACCATCCATCTTCTTATTATTAGAAATACCAATCTTATATCGATTATATTCATTAGTATGAAGATGAAATTCAATATTCTTTAAGCCATTATGCCCTCCAGAACTCCCTTTTTTCTTCAATTTTATTTTTCCTACCGAAGTATCCAAATCATCACAAATAACTAATAAATTAGAAATTGGTATTTTATAAAAATTCATAAATCTTTGAATCACTTCTCCTGATAAATTCATATAACTTAACGGTTTTAATAAAATTACCTTTTCTTGCTGGACGAATAACTCACAATATTTTCCACCAAACTTTTCTCGATCTAATGTAACATGATGGGAAGAAGCAAATAAATCAATTTGATCAAATCCCATGTTATGTCTTGTATGTTCATATTCTTTTCCAGGATTTCCTAATCCCACAATTAATCGCATGTGTGATCCTCCTTCCCCTTTTCATTATGATAAGCCTGATAAACATCTTTCTTATTCATGCCACGTTCTTTACTCACTTTTTTAATTGCATCCATAGTGGATAACCCTTCTTTAATATACAAATTAACATGTTCTATAATACTGATTGCAAAAGAAGTATCAGGACTTTTATTTCCTTCCACCAATAATACAATTTCACCTTTCATATCTTGAACATGATTTAGAATCTCAGAAATAGTTCCACGGTAAATAGTTTCAAATTTCTTACTAATTTCTCGGGCAATACAAATACGACGATTTCCTAATATCTCATACATTTGTTGTAATGTTTTCGCAATTCGATGAGGTGCTTCATAAAAAATCATTGTATGAGGAAAATTCTTTAATTGTTTCATCTCTTCTTTTCTTTTACTATCTTTATTGTGTAAAAAGCCATAGAAATAAAATGGTTGTGGCTCTAAACCTGACATAATAAGAGCTGGAACAAAAGCTGTTGGTCCGGGTAACCCAACAACCGCATACCCATGGTTAATTGCCGTTTGCACTAAAAAATAACCTGGATCACTAATAATCGGTGTTCCACGATCACTGACAATTCCAACACACTTTCCTTCTTCTAAATATGAAAGGAACTTACTCTCATTCTTTTCTTCATTAAATTTATGACTAGAATACAATTTTTTTTTCAAATTGAAATGGTTTAATAATAAAGATGTCACTCTTGTATCTTCGCAAAAAATAACATCTACCTGTTTTAACACTTCAATTGCTCGAATTGTAATATCTTCCAAATTACCAATTGGTGTTGGAATTAAATATACAATTGCTTCATTTTGATAACTATTTTGTATCATACACATCATCCATTCATACGTAAAAACTTCTTTAATTCATCTGAATATTCATGTTGTTCATTATGAGAATAGATAGGATCTAATATTTTTAATCCTGGCTTACCATTCTTCATACCCTCAATTAATAAAATATTTGCTTCCTTTCCTTTTTTTGGATAAATAAGAAGCATTTTCTTTGGTTCAATATTACTCTTTCGCATCAAAGTAATAATGTCTACTAAACGCTCTGGTCTTTGAACAAGAGCTAGTATACCATTATTTTTTAGTAATTTTCTACTAATTTTCATAATATCTTCCATTTTTAACATTTTATCATGACGGGCAATCGTTTTTTGTTGATTATCGTTTACAATAGAAGATGCTTGATATTCAAAATATGGTGGATTACAAGTAATCACATCATATTCTTCGTGATCAAATAAAGTCGCATAATGATGGATATCATCGTGAATAATTGCAATTTGATCTTCTTTATGATTTAACTGAACACTTTTTTTAGCCATTTGATATGCTTCTTCTTGAATTTCAACTCCAACAATATGGGCTTTACTTCGTTCAGACATAATCAAAGGAATTGGTGCATTCCCGCAACCAATATCCAAAATTTTTTTGGTTCTTAAGTTCAAGGTTACAAAATTAGGCAACAACATAGAATCTAAGGAGAATGAAAAACATTGATTACTTTGAACAATTTTTAAATTTTCTCTACCTAATAAATAATGTGTTTCTTCTTTCATTCTGCAGTTACCTCAACAAGTCCTTTCGCAGGTATATCTACTTTATAAGTACGTTTTAAAATATCAATTTCTTTCACGACACCACTACCATAATCAGTTTTGACTGTTTGTCCAACTTTTGGTAAATCTTTACGACATTCTTTATAGCATTCGTTTTCATAATTCAAACAACACAATAATCTTCCACATAATCCATTAATTTTAGATGGATTCAGTGAAATATTTTGATTTTTTGCCATGTTAATAGAAACAGATTCAAACTCTGTTAAAAACGTAGAACAACATAAGCCACGGCCGCACATACCAATTCCACCAATTTCTTTTGCTTTATCTCTTACTCCTACTTGACGTAATTCAATTCTCGTGTGATAAATAGACGCTAAATCTTTCGCTAGTGCTCTAAAATCAACACGACTGTCTGAAAGGAAATAAAAGAATAATTGGTCACGATCAAATGTATATACTGCATCTAAAATTCGCATATTCAATTCATGCTTTTGCACTAACTCACGACATTTTTTTAAAGCAAACTTAGCCTCTGCTTCATTTTTTTCATGACGACGTATATCTTTTCTAGATGCGATTCTTACAATATCAGTGATTGGTACTTGTATTTGTTCATCAGCAATCTCTAAAATATCAGATGTCGTTGTTCCAAACTGTAAACCTTTCTCAGTTTCGACAATAACAGAGACATTACGTTTTAATGGTAATCCATGGGTTGCGAAATAGTGTGGTAATCCATTCTTTTTTAACACTACTTTAATTATTTTCATACACACACCTCCTGAAATGATAAAATTAATTGATCAATTAATAAATTATTATTTGCATTTACTCGCAAATGATTTTTTAATTCAATTAACATCTCAATTTTTTTGCATAATTGTTTCATACTATTCTTTTCAGCTAATGTTTTTAAAATAGCTTGATAGTCATCCATAAATTCAATTGCTAAACCAACTTTTTGATTTATCACATCTTTATAAAATAACAACATAATCTCTAATCCAAAATCATTTTGTTCTTTATCTCGGAATATGCTTGTCCAAAGTTTATTTTCTTTTAAAATGGCTTCGGAACCATTATTTTCTAATTCTTGAATAAACTGAACTACGTGCTCAATTTGTTCTTTTTTATCATCACTTTGAACAAAGTTTTGATAATCATCTCCCGTTTTAGATAAAAAGAAGCCAATCTTCTCTACTGTAGAAATGGAAGATGCATGTTCTATCATATCACTTTGTTTTGTTTTCGCAAGGGAAATAACCTGACATCTTGAAATAATTGTATCTAATAATTGATACATATTATCTGTGATTAAAATAGCGATGATTCCTGGTTCCGGTTCCTCTAAAAACTTTAAAATAGAGTTAGCTGCAGATGCATTCATTTTTTCAGCGTCATTAATAATATATATTTTATTTTTTGACTCAATCGCTTTTGTAGAAAACTGCTTTTGTAAATCTTCTAATTGTTCTTTTTTAATCCATGCTCCTTCTGGAGATATAATTTTTAATTCTGTAAAATTCCCATCATCAATTCTATGACATTGAGAACACATTCCACATTTATCATAATTAGAATAATGATATGGACACAAAATAAATTTTGCTAAAGCAATGGCAAATTCTAACTTTCTCGGATAATGATTCGCATCAATTAAATATGCATGAGAAAACTTTTGTTTCTTCCCTGCATTTTGAAGCATTTGATATACAACTTTTTGACTACTCTGAAATTCATCAAGCATATTTTACCTCCTAGTATATAAACAATAATATTACCAAAAATGATAATAATGCTGGAAATCCTAATACCGTAATTCCTACTACTGTAATCATATTAATTGGAATCATTATCTCCAAAGGTGACATCACTAAATTAAAACTATATAGCAAAAATACACTAATTATAATTCGTTTTAATATTTCATAAATCTTTTTTAAAATCAACATAGTTATCACCTAAAAAAACTTATGAGATGATAAATTTAATTATGTATTTGTTGTCTATTTTCTAATGAAATTTCTAATGTAGATGCATCGATATATCCCATATCTGCACCTAATGGAATTCCATAAGCAATTTTACTTACTTTCACATTTTTATTTTCTAATTTCTTGGCAATGTACATAGCTGTAGTTTCGCCCTCTACACAAGCTTTTACAGCAATGATTACCTCTTTGATTGATTCTTTTTCAACTCGGTCTAATAACGATGCAATATTAATATTTTCAGGGCGAATTCCTTCTAATGGAGAAATTAAACCATCCAATACATGATAAGTGCCAAGATAAGTGCCTGCTTTTTCAAAAGAAAAAACATTTTTTGGCTCTTCAACAACACAGATTGTAGAATGATCTCTTGTTGTATCTTTACATATATCACATATCTCTCCTTCTGAAAGATTGTGACATATTTTACAACGAACAATTTTATGTTTTAAATTTTTTAGATAATCGGCAAATTCCTTTAAAACATCGTCATCCATATCTAATAAAGATAATACATATCTTTCAGCAGTCTTCTCTCCTACTCCAGGAATCTTTTTAAAACAATCAATTAAACTTTGAATAATTTTTGGATAATTCATACACTAAAATAACCCGGGCATTCCTTGCGTATATTTCCCCATTTTATTTTCTATTTCTTGATCAACTTGTTTCATTGCATCATTCACTGCAATCATAATCATATCTTCTAACATTTCAATATCATCACCATCAAATTGATTACTATCAATTTTAACTTTTGTCACTTCTTTTTTCCCATTTACTGTAACTGTAACAATTGATGATTTACCTGTAAATTCCATTTCATCAATTTTACTTTTCGTTTCTGTCATTTCTTTTTGTAATTTTTGTGCTTGTTTCATCATTGCTTGTATATTCATTTTATCCCTCTTTCTTAATTATATTCTACAATATTTCCAAACAATTGTTCCATTTCTGATTTTGATTCTGTTTCATTATCAGAAGTTGGATTCATAAAATCAACATATTTTTCTTGTTCTTCTTGATATTCAAATTTTCTTGTTTTATGATTAAAATCATTTTTAATTGGTTCCCATTCTTGAGAACTCAAAGAAATTATTTTATAAGGTTGATGGTAAGTATCTGAAATCACTTGTTCCACCTTGTTTAAATTTTGATTAAATAAATCGCTCATTTTTAATTCATCAAATACAACAATCAAATATTCATCACTCGCTGCTTTTAACATACCATCCATAAGTAATGAAACAATGTGACTATAATCTGGATCTAATAAGTAAGTTCTCATTTTATCCTGTATTGTATTTCTAAAATGTAATAATTGTTTTTTATTAAACTTCGATAATGTATTGTTCACGCGAATCATCTTTAGTTTATCCATTTTTTCACGTTGTTCGTTTGTGTATTTAATTACACTTTCTTTCTTTTCTTTTTTAACTGCTTCTGGCTTTTTTTCTTCTTTTTTTACTTCCGTTATATTTCCCGGGAAATGATTTTCATCATTTTTTTCTATTACTTCTTCTTTTTTTAATGATTTTGAATCTGTCGTTTCATTGACAGTATTTTGAATAACACATAATTCTAATATCAATTTTGGATAATTAGAATTTTTCATTTTTTGTATGCAATCATTAAACTGATATATAACTTTTGTTATCTCAGAAATAGACAATTGGTTGGCAATCTCTTGATAAATTGTAATATCATTTTTGATAATTTCCGGAGCTGTTTTTGTCAATAATACATTTCTTAAAAATTCAATCATCTCTTCTGTTAACTTAACTAAATTTTTTCCATCGTCGTTACATACATGAATTAATTCTAAACATTCCTTTAGATTTTTTTGAAACATATTTTCGAAAAAACTTTTCAAATCTTCTTGCGATAAAGTCCCATTCACTTCATGTACTTCTTTTTCTGTAATTGTTCCTGAAGCATAAGCAATTACTTGATCCAACATACTAAGAGAATCTCTTAAGCCTCCATCTGATAATCTTGCAATTGTTTCGAGTGCTTTTTCTTCGATATCAATATTTTCCTTTTTGACAATACTAGATAACAATTTTACAATTTCTGATACACTAATTCGTTTAAAATCGAATCTTTGACATCTCGATAAAATTGTCAATGGAATTTTATGTGGATCGGTAGTTGCTAAAATAAAAATAATATGTTCTGGTGGTTCTTCCAATGTTTTCAATAATGCATTAAATGCTCCAACAGTCAACATATGTACCTCATCAATAATATATACTTTATATTTACCAGTTGAAGGAACTAAGTTCACCTTGCTTTTCAGTTCTCTTATTTCATCTACACCATTATTTGATGCAGCATCGATTTCTATAATATCAGTCGATTGTTTTTGATTCATTTCTATACAACTATCACATCGATCACATGGAATACAATCTTTTAAATGTTTACAATTTACAGTCTTTGCTAAAATTTTAGCAACACTTGTTTTTCCTACCCCTCTAGGCCCAGTAAACAAATAAGCATGATTCAAACGATTGTGTTCTATTTCGTTTTTTAACGTTCTAATAATTGTTGTCTGTCCAACCACTTCGTCAAAAGTCTGTGGTCGATATTTTCTATATAATGTTTGGTACAAAGTTTACCACCTCATTTCTTATTTCCTTGTATATTATAGCATTTTTTATAATGAAAAGGAATTGATTTCCTTTCAATTCCTTTTGTCTTTAAAAAACTCTTTCAATAATTTTTGTGATTTTTCTTTACATATTCCATTTATAATAATTGGATGGTGGTTATTGCTTTTGTTATTAAGCACATTAGAAATACTGCCAACATATCCGAATTTTTCATTTTCTGTAGCAAAAACAAGTTTTCCAATTCTCGATTGAATTAATGCACCAGCACACATCAAACAAGGTTCTAATGTAACGTAAATCGTACATTCCTCTAAATGCCACGTATTCAACTTTTGGCATGCTTGGGAAATTGCTAATATCTCTGCATGTTCTACTGCATTTTTATTTTGTTCCTTACAGTTATGAGCTCTTGCTATTATTTCATTTTTATATACAACAATTGCTCCAACTGGCACATCTCCTTTTTCATACGATTTGTATGCCTCTTCTAAAGCAATATTCATATATTTTTCATCCATACTATCAACTCCAATAAAAAAGCACACACGTTTAGAGTTCCTTAAGGCTGCTATCTTCCGATCCTGACCTGTTTCAGAAATAAACGTTGTGCAAAATCATAATACATTATTTTCAGTGAAAATGCAACAAAATATTTAGTTTCACGTGGAACATTGTTTATTTAGTTTCACGTGGAACATTGTTTATTTAGTTTCACGTGGAACATTGTTTAT
>USRP01000001.1 GCA_900557185.1 uncultured Mycoplasmatota bacterium | reverse complement strand
AATTTCATAATAATCAATTAAGTCAGGTTTTGAACCTTCTCTTTGATGATCTGCTACACTCAATGCCATTTTATTTAAAATAGGATCTATAAATGTTAATAATCTTTGAACGTTTTCTTTAGTACTTTCATTAGCATTTGCTTCTTGAAAACGTTGGTATAATTCTGGATTATAATGGGCTAGTAATTTAACTTTATGAACCATATCTTTGCTTCTAACACCCATGTATTCACAATATAGCAAATATACTGGGATTGGGTTTGAATCAGATAAATAGTATTCAATAAATTGTTCTGCTTCTTGTGCTTCTAATCTTCTTTGCATTTCTTTTTCTTGTGCTTTCTTTTCGATTTCTTCTGGTGACATTTCTAAACTATCATAATATGCAATCACTTTTTGTATGTAAGCATATTCTTCTGGAATTATTTCTTGATAACTTTCTAAACGTTTTAATAAGTTTTTTATATTGACCTTTTTAATTTTTCTAGAATCTAAATATTTTTTTGCTTTTTCTAGTGACATTCCTTGTGTTCTCATGACTTGTTTATAATATGGATATTCGTGAATTTTAGAGATTTTCTTAAATAATTTTACTTCTTTTTTATCTGCATATTGCCAAATATAATTTTCCATCATTAAATAAACTTCTCTTTTTGTAAAACGACTGTCTAAAATCGTAATTTCTGTTTCATCATCTGATAGTAAACTTGGTTCTACATCATGGTGTTGCCAATAAAGAAATGCAGCTTGATAATAATCTTTTTTATTATAGTTTTTCATAGTATTCCCCCTCTTTTTACAAAGTAGGTAATATACTAACAAAAAAGAAATGATTTGTCAAACTTAAATCATTTCTATCTTTAAATAATTTGTGTGATGTTTTTTTGTATCATTTGGAAATCCACCTGTTACAACAACATATGAACGCTCTTTTAACTGAAATTGTTTCTTTGCTTGTTGCAAGCACTTTTCAATAATCTCATCAGTAGATCCAGATAAATCTACAACAGTTGGATAAACACCAAAATTAAGGGATAATTTACGAGCTACCACATCATCTGGACAAGCTGCAATAATCATTGTATTTGGTCTTAAATTACTAATATTACGAGCTGTATAACCTGTCATTGTAGCTGTAATAATTGCTTCAATATCAATATCATTCGTAATTTCTACAACTCCTTTAGCAATCGTTGCTGGTACATCTAATTGAAATGAAGTTTGAATACGATCTTGATATTGTAAATATTTTTCTGTATTTTCACAAACATTTGCCATATAAGTCACTGCTTCAATTGGATGTTTTCCAGTCGTTGTTTCACCACTTAACATCACTGCATCTGTACCATCGATGACAGCATTGGCAATATCTGATACTTCAGCACGTGTTGGTCTAGCATTCTTTTGCATACTAGATAACATTTCTGTTGCAACAATACAGAATTTACCTTGCGCACGACATTTTTCTACAATTGTCTTTTGATAGATTGGTAAATTCACAACTGGAACTTCTACTCCTAAATCTCCACGTGCTACCATAATTCCATCACTTACTTCGATAATATCATCAATATGATCAATTGCTGTTTCACTTTCTATTTTAGAAATAATTAACATATCTTCACGATCTTGTTCTTTTAAAATTTCACGTACTTGTAAAACATCTTCTTTTTCATCGACAAAAGAAAGTGCTAAATAATCTCCACCATGTTGACATGCATAAATAATATCTTCACGATCTTGATCACTGATAAATGGTACATTTAATTTTACACCAGGTACATTTACCCCTTTACGATCTAATAAAACTCCACCACTGATTACTACACAAGTAAGTCCATCTTCTTCTTTACTAATTACTTCTAATTCCATTAATCCATCTTCTAATAGAATATGAGCCCCAACATGGATATCATCTAACGCATCTTTATAATTTACTGTAAATGCTTCTTCTGTTCCAATGATATCTTCTTTTACAATACGGATTTGTTTTCCTTCTTCTAAAGAAATACCACCTTCTTGTGCTTTACCTGTACGAAAGTCAGGCCCTTTTGTATCGTAAAGTACTGCGACATGCGTTCCTAATTCTTGATTTACCCTCTTTGTATTTGCAACTACAATTTCACGTTCTTCATTTGTTGCATGAGAAAAATTAATACGGGCAACATTCATTCCATGTAATACCATTTTCTTAAATATGTCGTATGGATTACTTGCTGGTCCAATACTACAAATAATTTTTGTTTTTTTCATACTACCTACTCCTTACCTCTTTAAAATAAATAAAAAACGATCTTTTCCTGATAAATCTTTTTCAACTGATACCATTGCTTCAGGAAATAATTTTCTAGCATATGTTCCTAGATGTTCTTTTTGTTGATACCCAATTTCAAACGCTAACAAATATTGCTCTTTTAAATATGGTTTTACTCCTGTTAATATTTTGTGATAGTTCGCATACCCTTTCTCTTCGGCAAAAAGAGCCATATGAGGTTCATAAGTACGAACTTGATTCATCACTTCAGGATCTTCTTCGTCAATATAAGGTGGATTACTAATAATACAATCATATTTTCCTGTTAATGGTTGTAATAAATCTCCACATTGCCACAATATATCGACATGATTTCGAATTCCATTTCTTTTAGCCACTTCTAAAGCATCCAAAGAGAGATCTACTCCTGTTACCTTGGCTTTAGGAAATACTTGTTTCATTGTAATGGCAATACATCCAGAACCAGTACCAATATCAGCAATGGATAGTTCTTCTTGTTTCCATGATTTTAATATGTGAATAACTTTATCACATAATTCTTCTGTCTCAAAACGAGGAATTAAGACAGAAGGATTTACTTCTAAATTGGCATGATAAAAATCAACATTACCAATTACATATTGAATTGGAACACCTCTTAATACCTCTTGTACTTGTTCCTCTTTTTTATTAGAATCTCCATATTTTTCTAGATAATCCAATAATGAAAGAGATATCCCATGAGAAGAAAAGAGCTCTTTTAATTGAGCTTTTGTTTTCATTATAATGCTTCCTTTAACTTTCTTTCTTGATCAGCATTAATTAAAGCCGTAATGATTTCCTCTAAATCACCTTCCATAACACGGTCTAATTGTTTTAAAGTAAAACCAATACGGTGGTCAGTGACACGATTTTGAGGATAATTATAAGTTCTAATCTTCTCAGAACGATCACCAGTACCAATTTTTGTACGACGTTCTAATCCTTCTTGTTCTTCTTTCTTACGCACTTCTTCTTCATAAACTCTAGCACGTAACATTTGTAATGCCTTTTCACGGTTTTTAATCTGACTACGTTCATTTTGACAAGTAACAACAATTCCTGTTGGAATATGAGTCATACGAACAGCACTATCAGTCGTATTAACGTGTTGTCCTCCTGCTCCACTCGAACGATAAACGTCAACTTTTAAATCAGCATCTTTGATTTCGATATCGACTTCATCGGCTTCTGGCATAACAAGCACAGTGGCGGTAGAAGTATGAACTCTTCCTTGTGTTTCTGTTTGTGGTACTCTTTGGACACGGTGAGCTCCACTCTCATACTTTAACTTAGAATATACATTTTCACCTTTTACCATAAATTGAATTAAAGAATAACCACCCATTTCACTTGGATATTCTTCTAATACTTCAATTCTCCATCCTTCTTTTTCAGCATATTTAGAATACATACGGAATAGGTCACCAGCAAAAATATTCGCTTCATCTCCTCCCGCAGCTCCACGGATTTCGACAATAACATTCTTTCCATCCATTGGATCTTTTGGAAGT
This sequence comes from uncultured Mycoplasmatota bacterium, assembly GCA_900557185.1. Classification (GTDB taxonomy): domain Bacteria; phylum Bacillota_I; class Bacilli_A; order RF39; family UBA660; genus UMGS2016. Next base: position 60,215 of record USRP01000001.1, on the reverse strand, counting down.
AATATCACTTCGATTTCTTTTTCTAAGCTTGCTTTCTCTTGTTCCAATGTATTTAATTCTTCTCTTGCCATTTCTCCAAGTTCTGGATCATGAAGCATTTCTTTCGCATCGGAAATACCAGCATCTAATTCTTTGTATTTTTGATATGCATCATACGCATCTTTTAACATTGCTTGTTCTTTCGTTCTTTTTAACGTTTCTTTTACGTTTGAGATAATTTCTGGTTTCATTAACTCATCATTTAACTCTAGATAACGTTTTTCAATCATCATTAATCTCTCAATCATGCGTATCCTCTCCTCACTAAATTCCACTAAATTATACTATAAAATCTATAATTTCACAAGTAAAAATGTTTATCTTACCCTAGATAAACATTTTTTACATATTCCTTACTCATCATATGATTTCTCTCTTTCATACTTTCATGATTATAATATGAGTATGGTTTTAATTTTGACTCATCATGTTTCTTCTCTTTTGTTAATACATTTCTAATTTCAACTTGTTCTTTATGTTCTTGCTTGGCTTTATTATATACATCTAATAAACTTTTACTCATTTGTTTTTTAGGATCTGTATCACGATATAAATCAACTCGTTTCTTTAATGACGACATAAATTTATCTACTGTCACAAAATCAATGCGATCATGCATACGAGCTGATTCTACATATTCAGTAATTAATACCGCAATATATTCAATACTTTCCATTCCTGCTCCATAAGGATTTTTCTGAATACCAAATGCTGTATCTTTCTGTTCATTCTCTTTAGCAAATCTTTTAATAAATGGATTTGTTTTTTGAATATTACAATAGATTAATGGTTGACGTAAACAGTATTTACGAACAGCTTTAGCCATTTGTTCGGTTTCTATAAATACACGAATATTCGCATTTGTATGATGCGTGCTAGCCTTTACTTCTGCTGGAATTTGATGTTCTAATAAAAAGTCAATTAGTAATACTGAAATCATATCGCAACTTTCTGCTTTAGCTGGAATAATAATTTCATAATTACGAGCTTTATGATGTGGGTCATTCTTATCATGAATAGAAAACTCAATATATGGTGGAAAACAAGTGCCCTTTGATAAATAAAACTGCTGATCAGCAAACTCCTCAAAAATATCAGAACGATTTAATACTGGATAAGAAATTTCTTCTCCGGCATTTGAAATTCCATATTTATTTAATTGTGCCATGATAAAACGAAGATCAATTTCTTCTTGTGGCTTTTTTTCCATTCCTTTTCTAATCGCATCAAAAAATTGCTTCATTTCATTATATTGTCCTTGATTACTATTCATATAAATCCCCCCTCACATGAAATAGTTGATTATCATAACACAGAAAAAATAGATTGTCAAGTGTTTGTCCACTTCCTTCTCTTCCTATTTCTTTTCAAAGGCTGTTTATAGTATAATGATATAAGAATATATGTAATATAGATAGAAGGTGTATGGATGGCAAAAAAGAAGAAAAAGAAAATCGATGAACTAGAACAATTGCAAGATGAAATTGAAGTAGATACGCTTTTCAATTCTCTGACCACAGATGAGATTGAACAGGAACAACCACAAGAAGAAAAAGTAGAATCTAATATCTTTCAACGAGAAATTGATCATCCAAAAGCAATGATAAAACAAAAAGAAAAAGAAGAACAAAAAGAAAAAGTCAAACAAGAATTAGAACGTGTTAGAAAAGAAACAAAAAATACAACTTATAAATCCAATTTCTTATCTGCTTTTTTACTATTTATTACAATGGTATTAGAAACGTGCTACTTAGCTTATAATATCATCTATATGGCTGATGAGAAAAATCAATTATTTTTAATTATTAATAGTATTTTACTTCTCATAGTAACCGGTTCATTTGGACTTGGAATGTTTGTCAAAAAAGAACGTGGACGTCGTACTATGAATGTCATTACTTCGTTATTATTAGTTATGACAATCGGTTTTAATATTTTAGTAACAACCAGTGTGATTAACTTACCTACCAAATCAGTTGTCTTAGACTTTAGAAATCAACAAGTCATTAAAGCGATGAAATGGGCCAACAGTCATAATATTAATCTTACTACGAAATACGAGTACAGTGATGAGTTTAAAGAAAATACAGTCATGAAACAAAGTGTCAAACCAGATACATTAACATCAAAAGTAAAATCGATGGAAGTCGTCGTATCAGGTGGTCCAAACTACGATTTAGAAGTCAATATTCCTGATATGATTGGTTGGAATATCGATGAAGTTGTCAAAGTAATTAAAAAGAACAAAATGGACCATGTCACAATCGATTATGAATTTAAAGATGATATCAAACGAGATGAAGAATTTGAACAAAATAAATCAGGGAAAATGAGACGTAGTGACGAATTAAAACTAAAATTCTCATTAGGAAAAGAAGAAGATTTAGAACCAGTAAAATTAAAAGATCTTACTAATATGGAAGAATTTGATGCGACTTTATGGTTAAAAAGAAATGGCATCAAATACGATATTGTCTATGAATATAACGATGATGTTAAAAAAGATCATGTTATAAAAACAGATCCAAAAGCAGGTACTGTTATTAAACAAAGTGAAATGACAGTAAAGATATATGTTTCCAAAGGAAAGAAAATTAAAGCTCCTGACTTTACCAAAATGTCATTAGAAGAAATTGAAAAATGGGCAAATCAAAACCATATGAAAATTAATTATAGTAGTGAATACTCAAGTAATGTCAAAGCAGGAAAAGTCATTCGTGCTAGTGTTCAAAAAGGTGATACAGTAGATGAAGGTACAACGATTCATGTTGTTACATCTAAAGGGCCTTTAAAAATGATTAGTTATGGAGATAACGATGTCGATAAAATTAGAACATTCGCCAGTGAACATGGATTACAATTTGTTTTAAATGAAGAATTTAATGATGATATTGAAAAAGGAAAAATCATCAGTGTTGATAAAAAACCAGGACAGACATTAAGTCAAACAGAAACAATTACAGTTGTAGTATCACTTGGTAAGAAAAGAAGTATTCCTAATTTCATTGGAATGACAAGAAGTGATGCGAAGAAAACATGTGAAAACAATGGACTTAGTTGTACATTCAATTATGCCTATTCAACCAAAACAAAAGATACAGTTATCAATCAAAATAAGACAGCAGGAAGTGAAGTATCTGATGGAACAAGTGTGATCTTAACCGTCAGTAACGGAAAAAGACCTACTGCAAGTACAGGTGGAGGAAATAGTAGTAGTAATAACAATGGTGGAAACACATCAAATACGCCAATAAATCCTTCTCCTAATCCAGGACCAATTTGTACTCCATATACATTCATCTTAGGAGGTGCTGGTAGTACAGGTACGCAAACATTTGCTATGATTAAAGCAACAAGTAATAATAAATATTTAAATATTGTTCCAAATTATGTGACAGCTTGTCCAAATGGAAATAGTACAAATGGCGCAATATGTAGTAGTTCAGTAGCATCAGGAGCGAAAGTTACAACCTGTGATACAATTATAGTTACAATTGTTAATTTGAAAAAGGATGATGAAGATGAATGATTAACTCATCCTTTTTTCATACCCAAAAAAAGATACTTCCATGATTGAAGTATCTTTTATTCTACTACCATTTCTATTCTACTATTCTGTTGATAATTAATGCGGAATGAATAACGTTTACCATTGATAGTTTTTACAACATCATCTAACGTCCTTCCCATTTTTTCTGTCATTTCTGATATATCTGTTTTACCTTGTGAAGTAGTTGTCGTATATAAAACATAAGTACCTTTTGGTATATCACCTAAATTTACTTTCTGATCATACCAAGCACGATCTTTTCCTAGATGATCATCTTCTGGTAATGGTGCAATATAATCACCAGTTGTGATATATCCTAAATCTTTAGAATAGATTTTATAGTTCTCTTGATTTTCAAATAATACTTTTCTTGTCGTTGTACCACGATTACTTAAATCCATACCATATGAATAAGATAATCCTCTCATATGTAATAAATTATCATTCGTAAATTCAAATGTTGTATAAGTATCAAATTGATTATAATAAGTTCCTACATTCTTCTGAACATCCATCTCATTAGCACTACGTACTAATAACTCGATTGGACTGTTTTCATAGTTATAATTATTGCGAATAATAATATTTTTCTCATCTTGTACATAAGAAGCATCCTGCTTACTATTCGTTAGATTATTCACAACTTTCTTAGAATAATATTGATCTGTATTCGCTACCATATACATAGTATAATTTCCTGCTGGTAATTTACTTACATCAATATCCATCTCAAACCAAGCATATGTATAATCTTTTCCATCAACACTATAAATTGGGAATGGATGTTCTTTAGAATCTGTAATTCTCTTCGCACTCTGTGATAATACTTCTTTCTTAGTATTTACATCTTCGAAGACTAATGTATAATCAATATCCGTATCTAATGTATTATTGATACCTTCAATTGTATTATACCCTTTCAATTTTAATTTTCCATCTTTCTCAGTGAGAGAATCGATATAGAACAAACCATTTCTCTCTTCTAAATCATCCAAAGTTAATTCTTTCCAAATTGCTTTATACGTTGTATCTTCTGTCGCATTCGTAATTTCTTTATCCCATCCTTGGAATATATAACCATCTTTCGTTGGATGACTTACAGAAGGTTTTGTATTTTCTTCTACGTTGATTGTTATTTTATCTTTTCCATTTTCAAATACTCCACCATCTGCATCAAATGTAATCGCATATGTCTTTACTTTTTGCCATTGTGCTTTATAAGTGGTATTACCATCAGCAGCAACTATTTCCTTATCCCAACCAGTAAATTTATAACCATTTCTCGTTGGTGCTTTTGGCTCTTCTGGAATATTACCTTCTAATGTATCTACTACTTGTTTATCTTTACCATCTTCAAATGTTCCACCATTGGCGTCAAATGTAATTTGGTATGTTGCTTTGTCTTTTTCCCAAACAGCCGTATATGTCGTATTTGCAGTTGCCTCCGTAATTTCTTTATCCCATCCGATAAAAATATAACCATCCTTAGTTGGATTCTCTGGCACCTGTGGCTTTTGTCCTTCCGTTGTAACAACTGTTTTTGTCTCTTTATTATCGTTAAATTTACCACCATTGGCATCAAAGGTAATATTGTATTTTTCTAATACTTTTTCCCAAACTGCTTTATATGTTTTATTTCCAGTTACTAAAGATATTTCACTATCCCAATCAACAAATGTATAACCATTCTTTGTTGGTGATTTTGGCTCTGATGGTCTACTTCCTTCTTCTAATGTTTGTGTTTTTGTCATGCTGCCATCTTCAAATGTTCCACCATTCGCATCAAAAGTAATCGTATATTTCTGTGGATTATTACTCTTCCATACAGCCGTATAAGTTTTATTAGATTGAGCTGGCATTACTGTTTGATCCCATCCAGCAAATGTATAACCATCTCTCACAGGATTGGCAAGTTCTGGCGTTACATATTCTTCTACAGTTAATCTTTTCGTAGAAGTCTCTCCATCGATAAATCTTCCTCCATTTGGATTAAAATCAATCGTATATCGATTTTTCATTCCATTTCCATAACTAATATAAGTAATAATACTAGAATGAATATATCCATAGTTATTATTAAAATCATAAGCACCATTATCTTGTAAAATACTATTTCTTCCTGGTACTAAGGTTGGATCTGTTTGAATCTTAAACCAAGTTCCTTCATTATTTGTAATTGTATCTAAAATAACAAATGGTACATTTCTATTTTTCGTTGTCTGATATAGAGAAACAGAAGAAGTAGTAGGTTCTTTTTTAATATTATAATTTCCATTTGTTCCTTTAATACCTATTGTATATTTATTATAATCTTGGTTTCCATAAGCTTTATCAAAATTATAATAATAAGATGCTTCTTTATCTCCCCAATATGGATCAGATGCATATTTTACACTAAATCCAGCACCTTTATTTCCAAAGTGTCCACCATGATATCTTCCACCTGCATCTTTTGGATCCAAATATCCTTCAGAAATCAAATTCTTATCAAAATAACGAATACTCTCACGTACAGTTGCAAATGACTTACCTGCTCCAGTATTACTATCATAAACAGCAATTCCAAACAAATTATTCTTATTGTATGCTATCTGACTTTTTCCCATTGCACTTTCATTTTTCGCAAGTCCTAAAGCCATCATTGCATTGACACCATACTCGTTTTGATATTCTATAAATGATACATGTTCCCCATAAAGTTGCGATTCATTTTCTTTAGCTGGATATCCTGTCATTTTACTTGTATAACTTGAAAAATCAACTTTTAAATCTTCACTTGTATAGTTACTAATTGTTCTAGTTGGTAAATATTGATAATAATTATAATATGGTTGATTCGCATTCGCTGCACGATAACTTGTTCCACCTTTATAATCATCGATCATCATTTTAAATCCATCTAATGTATCTGGATAAAAATAAATACCATCATAACTATAGTAAGTACCATCACTTAAATTACTAGGTGCTCGTCCAATTGTAATCACATTACCAGATTTATAATTGTTTACATCTAACTGTATAACATGTTGTAGTTCACCATTCTTAACACGATAATTTGAAATATAAGTAGTAATTGTTTCTGGATCCATATTACGTATTTCTACATCGTTTGGATTTACATATCCAATCACACCGGACATTTTAAATTTTACCATACCATTTTCAATTCCTAAAAAAGCTGCATCGGCACCATAACAACCATTGGTATAACCCTGTTCTCCACTTTCTCTTGTGTACAACGTATTGGTATTACAATCTTTCGTTCTAAAATTAACAACTCCATATATTGGATATTCTGCTGCACTTACTTTTGGTACATAAGGAGGAATTAAACTAAGAGATAATAGTAAAGTACATAAAAAGCCAGAAATCATTGTTTTAAAAACTTTCTTCATGTAATCCCTCCCCATTCTCTTTCATTATAATCTATTATAACAAAATCATTGCTTTTTGTATATGAATTACATGAGTAGTAGGCGTTTACTTGACATAAAAAAGAAGTCTATTATGATAGATTCTTTCTTTTACTTTTGTATGGCTCCTGGTTCATAAAATAATTTATCTTGTTCTTTTAATTCTATATAATAAGTACCTGCTTTTTCACAAGTAAAAACCAATTCTTTTTCTTGACATGTTTCTTGTAATTGTTCATTCTCTTTTTTTAATGTTTCTATTTCTTTTTTTAAGTTTTCTATTTCTGTATTGACATCTGTAACAGGTGGTATTTCAGGAATTGGTTTGGTTGGTGTTTCTTCTTTTGGAAATCCATTTAATCCGGCTTTCTTGATTGCTTCAGGATAATCGACATAACAATAATCCATATCGACATTTCCATTAATTCCGGCAATTGTACCACTACTTGTATACTGCCACATACCTGCATCATAACCAAGTACCGTATTATAACGTGCTACCCATTTCGCATATGCATCAAGACGATTTGAATTTAACTTCGTATTCCACCAATTTAAATTGGCATAAACACCAACATAGTACCCTTGTTGTTCTAATTTTTCACAAAAGTTAACAACAATATCAGTAAGTGTTTCATTTGATAAATTAGCTTGTACTTTATCTTCAATATCATAATAAATAGGATATTCTAATTGATACCCTTTTACAAGTCTCAACACATGTTCTACTTCACTATCAGACCAACTGATATTATCCGCATAACTATATAAATATACACCAAAAGGAATCCCTAATCTGGTACACTCATTTGCATTTCTTTTAAAATAAGTATCATCTTGGCTCTCTCTATCTGCTCCATAACCACAACGAATAATCGCATAATCAATATTCCCCTTTACTGCTTCCCAATCAATGACTCCTTGATGACTTGAAACATCAATTCCTCTCTTCATTTCATCACATCCTTCAATGTATTTTATGTTTGAAATGGTAAAATTTGTAGGTCTTTATAATTTGTAAACATTAAAAAGCTATGATATAATGAAATTAGTTGGGGCTGTTTATGGTTTCGACGGATATAAAAAAGCTTAATTCGGCAAGTCGGAGGTACACGTTACGTACAAACAGAAAATAACTGGAAAAAATAAATTAACTAACATTCTTAGTAGATTAAGTAGCGCTTTCGCTACTCCTACTTTTGCCTAAGAAAAGTGCAGGAATGGCTCTTTTTATTCTTTCTCCTATTGGGAATTGATAAGGGCTCGATTAAAATAGGATATATTATTATTTAGCTTGGAAATAATAACGAATCATACAAGCTTACTTATAAAATAGACGTTCACATCTAATTTTTATAAGGACATCCTTTGTGAACTAAACTTGTAGATGGTTAGGGAGTTTTATATTTGGACAGGAGTTCGACTCTCCTCAGCTCCACCATTATAGAAATCTGTTCGAAAAGTACGAACTTTTGATATAGGAATCAATCAGAAATGATTGATTTTTTCGTTTTATGAAAAAATCAACCTAGAAGAAACAAGTCTAAAAGGGGTTTAGGGAATATCCCTTTTTCCACAGGTTATTTTGATGTTTATGTCAAAATACCTAGGGGGTTAAATATTTTGTTAGAGCCAAAATATATCTATGAAAGGAGGTAAAAATGAATGAGTACTTTACCCTATTCAAGTGATAAAAACAGAAATCTGTTATCATAAAATATAGAAAAAAGCGGTTATTATAGTACACTTTCTTGAACAAACAATGCAATTCAGAGTGTAAAAGGTTTACGAAAAATTGAAAAACACAAAGATCACGATGACTTTGATTTGGAAATATAGTAAATTACCAAAATTAATGATATAATTGAATGGAAAGTATGAGGTGCTGTATGAATGAATTTCAAAAAGAAACTGTAACTAAACTAGTTTATACTTTTGCACAACGGGCAAATATTACGAATCAAGATCAAATATATGATACTATTAACAAATTGTGTTCAATGAATATAAGTGACTCTATTGATGCTATTTTGGTTTCATTAAATGATTTACTAAATAGAAAGATGATAACCGAAGAAGATATTTTTGCAAATGTTGAATCTATTATAAAATTAAACCCTGAACAGTATACATCTGTTAATGATTTGATTGCCAGACTAAATTGGATTAAAGGTATGAATATGGAACATCCAAATATGCCTTTAACAGAAAATCATCAGTTAGTTATTGATGCTTTCGATGAATTCAACGCTTTAATTGAAGGAAGATTTGATTGCTATTATACAGGTGGACTTATGGGCTATTTAGCAACTAATCATGTGTTAGAAAGATATCATGGAGATTTAGACTTATTTATAAATGAACAACAATTAATAACATTAAAAGACTTAATAGATTCCAGTGCAGATTTTGAATTTATTAGTAATATGGCTCATAAAGAAGTTAATGGTCATGAATATAAAATCGTATATAAAGGAACTCCTATGAGTATCGGTTTATTTTTGTTTGAACGACAACCAGATAATAGTATAACTACAAAAGAATATTATTTTGAAAATCAAAATGGTAGTAAACAACTATTTGTTGATGAACATCATTTTTCTAAAGATTATACAGATATGTCATTTTCTAATTTAATAAGATATCATAATGGTATCCCTTATAAAATGATGAGTTTAGAAAGTATTTACAATTCAAAAAAGAATTCACGTCCAAAAGATAGATATGATGCAAGGATTATAAAAGATGATGTAGATATGATGATTGATTACAAACTTGATGTTGAAAGAAAAAATAATTTTACCATAAATCGCAAGGCAATATCAAAATCAGTAGTACATAGAGTTGAAGAAATTATGCAAGAGCAAAAAAATAATGACTATAATGAAACTTCTGTGAAAAAAATGTAAATGTATTAAATAATTAACCTCAAAATAAAAAATGGATTATAATGTATATAGTGATTGATTCATACATCAGTTACCTTTGGTAAAAGTTGTAGATAACTTCCTCAACGGCACCATTATAGAAATCTGTTCAAATACACGAACTTTTATAAAAAAATAACTTGAGTAAAAATATTAAATTTGTAGAACTCGAAAACTACATAAATATAAAAATTCAAAGAAGGTGTAATTTATGTTTCATAGAATGATGGTAAGAGAAATGGCAAAATATTTTAATCAACAAAAAAACAATGAAAAATCATAGTTATTCATTGTTTTTTTATCTAAGCTACCAGGTGGTTCATCATCGCAAATCATTTTCCAAACATAAAATTAACTTCTAGCAATTGCAACACATTATTGTTCTCCACCTAACAATTTTAAAATATTTTATTGATTTAATTCTATATATTTTTTTCCATCTATAATAGAACTTTTTATAATTCCATCCGATTCTAAATTTTCTATTAAATACTTATAAAACATATCCGGAAACATGACATTTGGAATTGATGGATGAATCATTAAGTCTGTGATGAAATAATATATATATGCTTTTTTCACTTCTTTTAATCTATCTATAATCTCATGATTAAAAGAATCTATATCACAAGATATAACAACTCCATTCATCATATATCTTAATTCTTTATTATCATTAACTATTTTTTCCCATTGTTCACAATAATCATTTTTTTGTAATTGCGTTAATACATGTTCTCTCTTTTCTGAATCGTGAATTTCTAATTCACTTAATGAAGTAATTGATGGGGCATTCCCATCCAATTCCTCAGAAAAAATAGCGCTAATTTTCTTATCTTGAAATAAATAGCATATCAATAACAATAAACAATAAGAATCGCTATCTAAATGACTAGACCAAATTCTAATTTTTGTACAATGCTGAATAATTTGTTCTAATTTATGAAAAACATCAGTAAAATTATAAGTGGCATTATTTTTATAATATTTAGATAGTACTTTTCTATTAAACGGCTTCATGCTGTCCAATTTACCAATATATAATGATAATGGTAAACAAACTTTTATGTTTTTATTCCCACTACGTTTTAATAATTTCAATGCTGATTCTGATGACACTATTTCAATAATATCACTATTCGTACCATCAAAATTTTCAAAATCAAATGTCATATCAATCACTCACCTTTTCACCATCTTTATGGTAGCATAAAATTTATAATATAGATAGTAGCTTTTCACTTATTTCTTTGATAAAATAAATTTACAGGTGATAGAATGATAGAAATAGAAGATGCTTATCGATATATGATTAGTGGCTATTTTGGTGTCATGGAGATGGATTCTTACCCATTAAAAGAATTTGTGTTACAAGATATCAAAGAATATATTATTGAATTTATGAAGCAAAATCCTAGTTCAAGTTTTGAATTAGACAATGAAATAGAACATATTAAAGATACTTATTCATTAAAAACAAAATTACAAGATGCTTTACTTGTATTAAATCAGATGGAAAAACCACCAATTGATTTAATCATACAAATCAAGCGTAGATTACATGAAAGACACTAAAAATGTAGATGTATGATTCATCTACGTTTTTATATATCACTTATTTCTTTTGATTTCATATAATATCCTTGAAAATAAAGGAGGATATTTATGACTTATACTGTAACTCCCAATGATAGTATAGACAGTATTGCTCAAAGTTTTCAAGTACCTACTAATGAGTTAATGAGTATGAATGGATTAGGACCAAACAGTCGATTAATACCTGGAATGGTGATTATTATTCCACCAGTAAATCCTAGACCGCCAAGACCACCATTTCAACCTACTCCACCAATGAATCGTATATATATTGTAAGACGTGGGGATACCATTTGGTCTATCAGTAGAAGATTTGGGGTTTCTGTAAACGATATTATGTTTGTGAATCAAATGACTTTTCCAATCGTTTTTCCTGGGCAAAGATTAATCATTCCAGGCAGAATGAGACCTTTTCCTTATTAAGCAAATATAAAAACTATTTGCTTTTTTTTGCAGGAATTTACCTCTTTTTACGGAATGTTAGTAATGAGGAGGTAACATATGATCGAATATTTTAAATTTATCATCTATTGTATATGGGAATATTTTGATTACAAAAATAGATTTCCATTATAAAAAGATACCTAGGTATCTTTTTTCATTCTTTTAATTTACTGTCCCCTGTTTTATAATCAATTTCTATCCCTTCTTGTACATTATAAACGAAGACATTAAATTTGACCCCTTCTCCGTTATCTTCTAATGATAGAGCTTCGATTTGAACTCCTGTTGCGACTAAATTTTCATCCTGAAACATAGGGGTTACACGATATAATACATGTTTTTTTGTTTCTTTCACATAGTCAGCTACTTTATTTTCCCATTCTAACATACCCGTTGTATTCATACTTCTTGTACATGTAATTAAATTCTTTTCATTGGCATTTTCTCCTGTTAATTGATATCCAATTAAATGGCAACGATTATATAAGTATTTTCCACTGACAATATCATACTTTACAGTATGCCATCCTGATGGTTTTATCATACCAATACTACCTCGTTCTTCTGTTGGCATCGTATCTATTCCCACACGTGCCATTGCAATGCCACAACGTCCTAATGTATCTAAATTACTGTAGTTTTCCCCTGTAAAATTTTTGTCTTCTTCTGTAAATTTTGGTTCGTTTTGATTGATCACAACATATGCATTTCCTTGATATGGAGGAATATTTTCTAATTGATAAGATGTTTGTGCGACTGGCTTTTCTTCTTTTTTAGGTGTAAATAAATTATTTTGATATGCTGTCAAGCATCCAGCAATACCTATTACAATCAATGAAACAAGAAAAGCTTTCGGGCTTTTTGGTATTTTTATTTTTCGGTACTTTCTCATACATAACACTTCATTTCTTTATTCTCAATATATCTATATTTTATCATATTTCTCAAAAAATACCTGTACCTTCTTGTTACTTGACACTTTATTTTTTCTTTTCAATAGTAATGACTAATCCGTTTTTCTTAACAATATCTAATAACGTTTGAATACTATAATTTACTTCGTCTGCTTCATATTTCTGAATACTATTCATACTTTTTCCAATATCTTCGGCAAATTCTTTTTGTGTTTTTCCTGTCCACTCTCTTAAAATCTTAATAATTTCACCTTTCGTATATCGATTCTTTTGTATCACTAATTTCATTTTTACTACCACCTATTACTATACTTGACAGTATATATAAAAATTTCTAAATTTTATTAAAATACATAACTTGATTATGTGTTATACTAATAATATGATTATGTGAATAGATTTTATTCGAGATATGGAGGGAAAATATGTTTAATGAAAATGTGAGAGACTTTTGTAAAATTATAATTGAACCATTAGAACGAAAGATAGCAAATTTACAAGAGATTTATCGAAAATGTCCAAATGAAGTAAATAAACGAAGATTAGAACACAGCCAAAAATTATTGATAAAATATTATAAAAAGTTTGAAGATGTTGTATACGAAGAATATTTATTTCAAAAAGAGCTGAATCAAAAGATAAAGTCTTCACATTAACCTTGTCATATTTTTGATATTTTTATATGATATTATTAGGTGATTATATGGAATATATCAGAGAAGAAAACCGCGTATATGTAAAAGATAATGGAAAGATAGTTGGTGAAGTTACGTTTCCCGAACAAAATAGCTTACTTAATATCAATCATACTTATGTAGATCCTGCTTATCGGGGAATGCATATCGCCGACTCATTATTACAACATGCTTATGAAGTCATTCAGAGTCAAGAAAAAACATGTATTGCGACATGTTCCTATGCAAAAAAATGGTTTCAAAATCATCCTGAAAAACAGAATATCATAAAAAAATAAAGCCCATTAAAGCTTTATTTTTTTCTTTTCAAAAAGAGTCATATAAATTAATATTTTGTCATTTTTTTCAAATACATTTCTGTATCTCTTTTCTTCATAGCTTCTCGTTTATCGTAATTTTTCTTACCTTTACCAAGACCTAGTAATACTTTAGCATAATTTTTACTAAAATATACTTTTAATGGAACTAAAGTATAACCATTCAATGCGATTTTGTCACGTAATTTATAAATTTCTTTTTTATGTAATAATAATTTTCTCGTACGTGTTTCATCATGATTAAATTGATTTCCTTCTTTATAGATACTAATATGCATATTTAAAAGATATGCTTCGTTATTTCTAATTACTGCATAACTATCTTTGATATTTGCATTTCCTTGTCTTAATGATTTAATTTCTGTTCCTGTTAAGACAATTCCAGCTTCATATGTATCAATAATTTCGTAGTCAAATTTTGCTTTTCTATTTACTATTTCCATGTTATCACCAACGTTTTCATTATATCTCATATTGAAAGATTTGACAATTTTGAACTTGAAATTTCATGAAGTCTTCTGTTGTTTGATAGCCAGTTATGTTATAGTGTAGTGCTCTTAATGTAGAACCGTGGGTAACAATTAAAATGGTTTGATTTCTATGTTCTTGTAATAATTTTATTAAAAAGTTTCTCGTACGGTCTAATAGATGTCTTACTGGTTCTACTTCATCATCACTAGAGTTTAATTGATAGTTCCAATATTTTTTAGATTGTTCTGATGTGATTGGATTCCCCTCTATTTTACCAAAATCACGCTCTATGAGCTCGGGAACAGAAATAATTGGGCATTTCCCTTCGATGATGATTTGGGCTGTTTTATAGGCTCTTTCTAAAGGAGAAGTATAACAAAGATCAAATGCAATATCTTTTAACTTATCTTTCACTTCTCTTGCTTGTAAAATTCCTGTTTGATTTAATGGAATATCACTATCCCCTTGAATTCTATTTTCTAAATTCCAATCTGTTTCTCCATGTCTTACTAAATATAAAGTCATAATTCACCCCTTAAATAAAGAGAGCATCTAATTAGATGCTTCTTTTTCTTGTTTTTTCATATCTTTCATTTCACTTAAAATAAAATCTACGGTTTTATTTTCTTTATTGGCATTTAATACCGTTACTTTAACACGGTCTCCTAAACGATATCTCTTTCCAGAATTCTTACCTACATATGAGAAAGTAGATTCATCGTAATAATAAGTATCTCCTCTCATACTATCATCGGCAATTAAACCTTCAATCAAGTTATCTAATTCGACAAACATACCAAAGTTAAGAACGCTGGTAATCATACCTTCATATTCCTCTCCAATATGTTTCATCATATATTCAGCTTTCTTCATATCGTCTACTTCACGTTCACAACTAATCGCATTTCTTTCTTTTTCACTAGAGTGTTGAGCAATTGAAATTAATTTTAAATCCCATGTACGAATTGTTTCCGGATCTAATTTTTTATCAAATAAATAAGTTCTTAGTAAACGATGTACTGTTTGGTCTGGATAACGACGGATTGGCGAAGTAAAATGCGTATAACATTTACTTGCAAGTCCAAAGTGTCCAATATTAGTTTTATCATATACAGCTTTTTGCATACTTCTTAAAAGAAGACTAGAAAGTAAATGGAATAATTTATTTTCTCTTAAACTATTTAATACTTGTTGCATCTCTTTAGGTGTAATATCATCTTTTTTGTATTGAATAGATATTCCTAAAGTCTTTAAGAATTGAGCAAAACTATCAATCTTTTCTTCATTTGGTTTTCCATGGATACGATAGATAAATGGAAGTTCCATATAATAAATATGTGTTGCTACGGTTTCATTGGCAGCAATCATAAAATCTTCGATTAATTTTTCTCCCGTACCTCTTTCTCTTAATTTTACATCAACTGCTTCTCCTTTTTCATCGACAATAATTTTTGCTTCATCGATATCAAAGTCAATATAGCCACGTCTTTCTTTATTTTTACGGAGAATATGAGCAAGCTTCTCCATTTCTTTTAAGTCATCTACAAATGGTTCATAACCTGGTTCGACAATATTTTTTTCTAAAATATCATTGACTGCTTGATAAGTCATTCTCTTTTTAGAATTAATGACACTTTCATAAATATCATAATCGACAACATTTCCCTGTTCATCAATTTCCATATCACAACTAATCGTTAAGCGATCAACACCACCATTTAAAGAACAAATTCCATTTGACAATTTATGAGGTAACATTGGAATCACTCTATCTGCTAAATAAACACTGGTTCCTCTTTCAAATGCATCTTGATCAATGACACCATTTTCTTTTACATAATGAGATACATCGGCAATATGAACCCCTAATAAGTAATGACCATTTTCTAACTTATCGATAGAAACAGCATCATCTAAATCTTTCGCATCTGCTCCATCGATTGTAAAGATTACTTTATCTCTTAAATCTCTTCGTCCAACATATTCTTCTTCAGTTACTTCCATTGGAATTTTTTCTACTGCTTCCATCACTTCATCAGAAAATGTATCTTCGATTTCATATTTACTAACAATTGACAAAATATCGACACCAGGATCATTTTTATGCCCTAATATCTTAATAACTTCTCCTTTATAGTTTCCTTTTTCTCCTTTGCCAATTAAACGAACAAGGACTTTATGGCCATTCATAGCCCCCATTGTTTTACTTTGTTCGATATCAATACGAATATTAATTTTTTTATCATCTGGATCAATGTGTCCTACCCCAGCCTTATAGTAAAACTCACCGACAATTTGGTGTAATTTACGATCGATTACTTTGACAATTCTACCTTCTAAATCCAAACCTTTTTTCGAAGTAATTTCAACGACAACTTGATCACCATGAATTGCTCCATTCATACAAGTAGGAGGAATAAATACATCTTCGTCTCCTTCTATATCAACAAAACCAAATCCTTTTTTATTTCCAATTAATTTTCCAACTCTTAGATGACTGTTGTTAAATAACATATAATTTCCTTTATTGGTATGATAAACTTTTAAAGAATTTTCCAAATCTCGTAATACACTTAATAAATCTTTTAATTCATCTGCAGTGCGAATTCCTAAAATTGTTTCCAATTCTTCAATACTATAGGCACGTTCTTCTTCTTTTAATATTTCTAATACTCTTTCTTGCATAAGCCACCTCTATCTTTATTATAGAATAATTTTATTAGAAAATATAGCAATTTTACTTTTTATTTACGTATATTGACAAAAAGTATTGTGTTTAAAAGAAAGGAAGTCATCATGACTTCCTTCTTGCTTCCAATTTTTTGATTACTTCTTCAAACGTATCAGCAATTATGGGAACATGGTTATAAATAACAAATGGTTTACTACGCCCTATTCCACATAAATTACAACAACCTACTTGTATATTACAATCCGAATATGTCTTTTTCACATATTCTATATCTTCTTTTTTGATTGCTTTACAGCGATCACAGATTTGAATTTGCTGACTCATTCTTCAATATCCTTATAAATTTCTAACTCTGCACCATTCTTGATTTGAAAAGCATTAGCATCATCTGTATCAATATGCATTTCATAATAAGAATTAGGAGCAATACGTAATGATACGTGATACATAATACCACCTTTTGGACCAGGAACTTTTACACTGACATAATCATGTCCTGCTAATCCTAATTTTTCAGCATCTTCTACTGGAACGTGAATATGACGTGTTGCGATAATACCAGCTTCTCTTTCTATCATTCCTTTTGGTCCGATAATCGTTACTTTGGCACTATTTTCTACTTCTCCTGATTCTCTAATCGGTGCATCTAATCCTAATTTAATATAATCTGTTTTTGATAATTCTACTTGTGTATATGAACGGACTGGTCCTAAAATACGAATATGTGCAATTTCGCTTTTTTCTGTACGAATCGTTACAAACTCATTACTCGCAAATTGACCAGGTTGATTAATATCTCGATTGACAGTCAATTCATATCCTTCTCCAAAAAGAATCTCTAAATCTTCTTTTGTTAAATGAACATGATGTGCTGAAATCCCTACTGTTACTTTCATACTTAACCCCTTTCTAACATAAGCATTATACCATATCTCCATTCATTTGAAATCATCTTTTTTACATATTTGACACATTTTCGCATATCGTTTATTAGAAAGGGTGAAATAAATATGAATCAAAATAGTTTTTTTCCAGGAACAAATAATAGTAGTAATTTTACCGGAGCTCCAATATTCACAGGCAGTGGAAATATTCCCAACCAACAAACGGTTCCTACCATGACAGGAGATTTCCCAATGGAGCAATCTTATATTGAAAATATTCTAAGATTAAATAAAGGAAAAAAAGTAGATGTCTATATGACATTCCCAGACTCTAAAGAATGGCGTGATCTTAAATTCTCAGGAATTGTAGAACAAGCTGGTCGTGACCATATTATTATTAGTAATCCAACGAATGGAGAATGGTATTTACTTCTTACCATTTACATTGACTACTTCAAATTCTATGAGAAGATTAATTACAGCCCAGAATTTATTCCAAATTAGAATATACTAGTCAAGTAATCTGAAATTTGCTATAATATTCTTGGTGATAGTATGAACGTATTTATGTTTTTTCTTGTGATTTGTATTATAGTTTGTATTTTATTAATACTTTGTATTCAGTGTTATAACAAATTTCAGAACTGTTTTATTCGTTTAAATGAAGCTGAAGCTAATATTGATTCAGTATTAAGAAAACGCTTCGATTTGCTCAATAAATCAATTCACATTATTAAAACCAATGCGAAATTAGATGAGAAAGAAGAAGTATTAGAAGAGATTGTAAAATTACGTTCTCGTAAATTATCTAATTTTGATTTAGATCGTAAACTTTATGATGGAATTAATGAATTTCATCAATACAAAGAAAAATACGATATATTAAAAACGTGTGAATCTTATTTAAAAATAGAAATTTCTTTAAACGAATCAGAAGCAGAAATATATGCTTGTAGAGAGTACTATAATAGCATTGTAACAACTTATAATAAATTAGTTCGTTCTTTTCCTTCTAATATTCTCGCTTTTTTACTTCATTATAAAGTAAAAAATTACTTTGATGGAAAAGATATGAACGATGATATTACAAATGATTTTAAACTATAAAAAGTATCTATTCAGATACTTTTTTCTTGTCTTTTGATTTACAAATGTCATATAACTTACAACTTTCACACTCTGGATTTCTCGCCTTGCAATGATATCTTCCAAATAATACGAGTTGATGATGTAAACGTCCTAAACTCTCTTTAGGAAATTTCTTCGTTAACTTATTTTCAATCGTTCTCACATCATCATTTTTTCGTGCTAAGCCTAAACGAACACTAACACGTGCAACATGTGTATCCACAGCAATACACTTCGCATCATATAAATTACTAAGTACAACATTGGTTGTCTTTCTACCTACTCCCGGAAGAGTCTCTAAGTACTCGCGATCATTGGGTACAATTCCATTCTGTTCTTTTAGTAAATGTGTAGCAATTTCATGTACGTTTTTCGCTTTTTTTGTATAAGTTCCAATTGGTTTTATAATCTGTTCAATATCTTTGATATCAGCTTGTTCTAAAGCCTGTAAAGTCGGATATTTCTGAAATAAAACACTAGTTACTTGATTGACTCTCTTATCCGTTGTTTGTGCACTTAACATGACAGCAAGTAACAATTCATAATCTTTTGTATAATTTAACTCACAACGAGGATTGGGATATAATTCATCTAAATAATCACTAATTGCTTGTATCTTCTCGTTCATTTAACCAATCATAGTCAAACAATTCTTTTGTTTGTAACTCTTTCTTTTTGTGAAATTCATTCTTTTGTTTTTCCACATCCTCTTTTGTTTTAATACCTTTTTTCTTCCACTCATACAAAATCTTATCGATATATCTTAGATTATTCGCTCCATTATAAGTCGCTTCTTTGAGTGCTAGAACAATTAATTCTTGACTGAATTCACCACCACACCAACTCTGAATAATCTCGTATTCCATCGGTGATAATGTACGACCAAATTCTCTTTCAAATATATCAAAAATATTTTCACTATTACTTGACTCATCTTCATTGACAATAAAGAATGCTAATTTCTCATAAAGGTCATCTAAATTAATATATTCCGATCTTAAATTTCTCACTTTACGGACTTCAATCTTTAAAATACCTTTATCTACTAAACCATTCATTTCTTCTAAGACATCATTTAAATCCATCTTTAAATCTTGACTCATCTTTTTCGGATTAAATTCTAAATCCGTATTTAATAATTCTACTAATAGAATAAACTCTGAGTCAGATAATTTTAAATCTTTATAATGATGTAATAACAGCAAAGGAAATGTTCCGGTTGACTGTTTTAATAATTCAATGATTTTATCCATCATAAACATCACCTGCTTTTTATTATACTAAAGATTTGATTTTCTGTATAGAAATTATCAATGATTTTGTATCCATTTTTTTATCTCATCATTTTCATTTTTTAATTGATTTGTTAAAATTGCTTGTTCTATTTTTTGGTAGAAATCAGCTATTTTTTCTTTTGCTATCAGTTGTTGTAACTCTTCACTTGTAATATGAATATCTTTTCTAGTCTGGATAGGAAGATTCTTTTTTAATATTGTAATCTCTTCTCTTCCTTTTCCTTTCATCATACCAATTAAAATTGCTGTATCTAAATCAGATTCATAAATACGGTAAATATTCCATTCTTCTTTCTTACATTTACGTAAATACTTCATCTTTTTCTTTTCTTCTTTGGTAAATGGATAAATATCATCGACTCCTAACTGCATCCATATTAATAAAGAATTCGGATATAAAACTGTGTTTTTTAAATTTGGAATTTCTAATACATCTAATAACTGATGTTCAATCAACAATTTTCTTCCTTGAACTGCTTGCTTTGATGAGAATATACGTTCTAATTCTTCTTTTTTACGTTGATAAGATATTTCTTTTAATAAATGTTTTTGTTTGATAATCGCCTGTGATAAAGAAGATTCTAATGTGAAATTTAATGTCGTAGCGAAACGAATTGCTCGTAATATACGTAGTGCATCTTCTTCTAATCTTTGTTCTGGATTTCCAATACTTACAATTAATTTCTTTTGGATATCTTCTTTTCCACCAAGTAAATCTACTATTTTCTTATTTTCATCCATACAAATCGCATTCATTCGAAAATCACGTCGTTTTAAATCTTCCTCTAAAGAAGATGTATAAAGTATTTTAGCAGGATAGCGATTTTGTTTACTTCCGATTTCTTTACGGAAAGTCGTTACTTCAAAATATTCTCCTTGGTACTCAATCACAGTAGATCCATAATGTTCTTCTTTTACAACAAAATGCTTTTTTAATAAATCAGGAGTCATACTAGTACAAATATCAATGTCATGATTCCATATACCTCTTAAATAATCTCTGACAAATCCTCCGACAATATATGCTTGCTGGTTATTCTTTTTTATTTCTTTTAAAAGTAAAAGAGCTTTTTGAAATTTCTTCATAAATAAGTAATAAAAAAAGGCATAATGCCTTTTAGTTTAAAGCGTCTTTTAATTTAGAACCAGCTTTGATAACAGCAGCAACTCTTGCAGGAATTTGAACAGCTTCTCCAGTTCTTGGATTACGTCCAACTTTAGCATCTTTGTGAACTGCGTTAAAAGTACAGAATCCAGTTAAAGTTACTTTTCCTTCTTCTTTTAACCCTTTCACAATTCCGCTCATCATTGCATCTAAAGCACGAGTAGCATCAGCTTTTGTTAATCCTGTTTCTTCTGCAATGTAATCGATTAAATTTGCTTTTGTCATTATGTTCTACCTCCTATTATGTTAAGCTATCTTGCTTACATTTTAAGAATATCATTATTTTGACATAATTGCAACATTTTTCGTATAAATTCCTTATAAAATCAACGTTTTTCACCTTTCCACCAAAAAAATAGCCAAAAAGTTGGCTATTCCATTTCATCATCTTCATCAGAAATAATATTTAATTCATCGATGTCATCATCGTCATCTACTTCTAACTCTTCATCTGTATTAACTTCATCGATATTTTCTTCTTCTTCCTCAGGTTCTTCAACCTCTTCTTCCATCATTTCTTCATCTTCCTCATCATCTTCTTCTAAAGAAAGATCAATACTGTGATGATCTCTTAAATCCCATTCATTATTATCTAATAATACAAAACGTTTATCTATGGTTAGAGATGTATAATAATCTCCTATCTTTGAAGCATATTCATCTTCACTATATCCTAATAAATCACAAATTTTATGGAATACAGTAGGAGTATTCATTGGTTTTTTATTTTCTTTTATTAACATTTCTGTTAAATCTGTATAAGACATTAATTCTAACTCTTCTTTTGACATGTTTTTTAATTTCATAATTCCCTCCATATACGATTTACATAAAAGTTGGTATTTCTATTCCAATTAGAAATAACATTTCTTTTAACACTTTATTCGTCAGTGTCAATACATATAACCAATCATTTTTCTTTGTTTGATCTTCCAAATTTGCAAGATGATTGTTTTGATAGAATGAATTGGCTAAGTCTGATAATTGATAAATATAATCAGCAATATAATTTGGCTTTCTATCTTCAAAAGCTGCTAAGATTACTTTATCCAATTCTAATAATTTTAAACGTAAATTACGATCTGTTTCATTATAAATTTGAGAAGATAAACGAGTTGGAACCTCTACTTGTTTTAATATTTTATCAATTCTTAAATAAGTATATAAAATATATGGTCCTGTTTTTCCTACTGTATTAGAAAATTTATGAATATCGAAAATATAATCTCTTTCACGACTGTTTTGTAAATCCGCAAATTTTAATATTGCATTTACAATCTTACGAATATCTTCATCGTTCTTTTCTTTATTCTCTTCTTTTTTAGATAAGAATATCTCTTTTGTCTGTTCAAATAAACCATCTAATTTTGGTGTGTTTCCACTTCTTGTTTTATATGGTTTTCCATCTTCTCCATTCACGGTTCCATAACCTAAGAATTCTAAATTGGCATCTGTTATTCCTGCTTTTTTCGCAACACGGAATACTTGTTCAAAATGAAGATTTTGACGATTATCTACGACATAACAAATATAATCTGGTTGAAATCTCTGTTCACGTTCATAGATGGTTGCGAGATCAGTTGTCCCATAAAGATAGGCACCATTACTCTTTTGCCAAATCAGTGGTGGTACTTCTTTCGTATCTTCTTCACTCTTTACTTCTACCACTTTCGCACCTTCACTGTCCTCAATAAGGCCCTTCTCATGAAGAATTTCTTCTGTTGGAGCAATATACTTATAAGCATCACTTTCTCCTTGCCATAGGTCAAAAGAAACATCCAAATAACGATATAAACGTTTAATATCATTTCCACTAATCTCTAAAATTACTTTCCATAATTCTTGATACGTTGGTTCCCCATCTTGTAAGCTCTTCGTAATCGCTGCACACTTTTCTTTAATCTCATCATCTTCTTTACAAAGAGCACTCATCTTTGGATAAATATCTTCTAAATATTCTAACGTAATATCATTGATATCTTTTTGATCCTTTAAAACACCATAAATTACTTGCCCAATTTGTAATCCATAATCTCCTAAATGAACATCACTAATCGTTTTATGACCAACATAATTAATAATACGTTTAATACTCTCTCCTACAATCGCAGTACGCATATGTCCTACGTGAAGCGGTTTTGCCACATTTGGTCCACCATAATCAAGCACAAATGTTTTTACTTGTTCTGGTTGTTTTAAATGAAACTTCTCATGATTCATCATATCTACCAATTTTTCTTTAATAAATGTATCACTCAAAGACATATTAATAAAACCAGGTGCTGCAAATGATACTTCTTTAAAATAAGATTCAAAATTGTCAATCTTTTTTAAAGCATCTACAATTTCTGTCCCAATCATCATCGGAGCTTTGTGATATTTCTTTGCTAATTGAAAAGCAGTATCGCTTTGATAATCACATAACTCTGGACGATTCGATAAAATGACAGTAAATGTATCATCATAGCCACATGTTTGCGCAACATTCGTTAATAACTCTCCTAATTTTTCTGTAATCATTCTATCACCTCAAATTTCAATTGATATGAAAATAATTCATCACTTGGATATAATCTATAATCGATTCTAACCCTGTCGTTTTCCCATTCTAACACGTTTGTTTCTACTTGTAAATAAGTTTTCAAAGATTCTTTCAATGAATTATAAATAACTTCTGTTTTATAACCTTTTTGAAACGTCATTTCTAACTCATAATCTTTTTGCTTTCTTACCAATCTTACTATATTCTCCTGTTTCGTAAGTGTGACACATATATCATTCTCATAATAGACGATTTTATTTTTTAATAACAAGCCAGCACCTTGATAAGAAAAAGTATTTTTTTCACTTTGATTCATGACTTTTGCTTCTAACTTTATTTTCGCCAAAAAACCACACACCTTTAAACGTAGACATTATAACATAACTATATAAAAAAAGCACTTATATTTTTTATGAAATAAAAAAAATAGAAAAACTCTTAAAAGTGAAGCAATATTTTTACAATGTCGTTACACTCTTTAAAAATTTTTCCATTAATTTTTCACCTGTGATTTCATATCTATGGTCTTTTATTTTTCGAAAACCAATTCTCGTAAATACTTCTTGTGATTTCTTATTTTTTGGATGAATATTAATATAAACTATATCTTGTTCTTTTAAATCTGATAAGATGACAAAATCTCTCATCAATTTTTTAAATGTTTTCTTATCTCCTTGATGTTTCTTATCAATCTGAATTTCTGATAAACATATTTCTTTTTCCAGTAAAACATATTGAATATATCCAATTGGATTATGATTTTCTGTTAATACATAAGTATTAATATCTTCGTCATTCATTACATTTTTAGTCCAAGTAAAAAAATCATCTTCCGTTATTTGATATAGAAACTGATAATTTTCTTTCAATATTGGATAAATCGATTTTAATATATCTATCTGAATTTTATTTTGATTATTATACAGTATTCCATCCATATCGAAACTATCAACTACATTATTTTCTAATTTTACATTCACATAACTTCCTCCATAAATTTATTATATGTATTTTTAAATGATAAAACAAGAACAATACTTTTCAAAAATCACTTATATTTTTTCTATTTTCTGTAATACTAAAAAATAGGAAAAAGAATAAGGAGCATGGCAATGAAAAAATGGAAAAAAGTTAGAAAAATATTAGGAATCATTCTCATTGGTATGATTCTTGTTTATATTGGTATTTATGCAGTGGCAAGATTAATGCCAAAATTACCAATTAACAGTGCGAATAGTTTTTATTTATATGATAAAAATAATGAATTGTTTACTGCTGGGAATCAAAAAGAATGGGTATCATTAGATGAGATATCACCCTATGTCATAGATGCAACCTTATCGATTGAAGATAAGCATTTTTATAAACATCAAGGTTTTGATTTCCTACGTATTTTAAAAGCATTATACATTAACTTTACAAGTGGACAGACAAAACAAGGTGCTTCTACGATTACCCAACAATATGCGAAAAACTTATTTTTAGATTTTGATAAGACATGGAGTCGTAAAATTGATGAAGCATGGCTAACAATCAGGTTAGAAGTGCATTATAGTAAAGATAAAATACTAGAAGGATATTTAAATACGATTAACTATGGTGGGGTCTTTGGGATTGAAAATGCCAGCAAATATTACTTTAATAAAAAAGCAAAAGATTTAACATTAGCAGAAGCTTCTATTCTAGCAGGTATTCCGAAAGATCCAACTCATTACTCCCCTATTTCTAATGAACTAGCAGCCAAAGAAAGACAAAGTATGATATTAACACTCATGGAAAAAAATGGATATATTACAGAAGCTCAAAAAGAAAAAGCATTTCAAAAAGAACTGACTTATGCCGGTGGTGAAAATGATCACAACTTATCTACTTTAATGTATTATCAAGATGCTGTGATTCAAGAATTAAAATCGATTAAAACCATCCCTACTTCTTTTCTAAAAACAGGAGGATTAAAAATATATACCAATCTAGATCCTACCATTCAAAAAAATATGGAAACGAGTATGAATGAAGACTTAAAAGAAAATCCTGATCTAGAAGTTGCCAGTGTAGTCATGGAACCAAAAACAGGTAAAGTACTTGCTACTACAGGAGGTAGAGACTATAAAAAAAGTCAATATAATCGAGCAACAAGTGCGAAAAGACAAGTTGGTTCTAGTATTAAACCATTTCTCTATTACGAAGCATTAGAAAATGGATTTACTCCATCTACTACTTTTAAAAGTGAGAAAACAACGTTTACATTTCAAAGTCATTCCACATACAGTCCTGAAAACTATAATAAAAACTATCCGAATAAACAAATTAGTATGGCTGCTGCTCTTGCTTATTCCGATAATATTTATGCTGTCAAAACACATCTATTTTTAGGAGAAGATAGTTTAGTCAATATTGCGAAAAGAGTTGGCATCCAACAAACATTAAAACCAATTCCATCACTTGCTCTAGGTACGATTGAAATTAATTTACTTGATATGATGGAAGGTTATAATACACTTGCTAGTGGTGGAGATAAATTAAAACCATATTTTATAAGAAAAGTAACTGATAAAGATGGCAATGTATTATATTCTTATAAACCAGAAACTGAAAATGTATTAAATCGTAGTATTGTATTTATTTTAAATGAAATGCTGACTAATTCTTATGCCAGTGAATTCATCGATTACAACTACCCTACTTGTATGAATATTGCTCCTAAAATCACAAAAAAATATGCCATTAAAACAGGAACAACTAATACTGATCATTTAATATTTGGTTATAATCAAGAATTATTAATGGGAATATGGGCTGGTTATGATGATAACCGAGAAAGTGATGTCAAAGATGGAAATTTAATTAAAAATATGTGGGTTGATACGATGGAAGCTTCTTTAAAAGATTTAAAAGGAGATGGATGGTATGAAATACCAAATAATGTAGTTGGTGTTTTAGTAGATCCTATTAGTGGTAAACCAGCAAACGAAAGTACCAAAAAGAAAAAAATGCTTTATTATTTAAAAGGCTCTGAGCCATTTGAAGATACAGAAGAACTAGATAATCTGATACCTACCATAAAAACAGAATAAATTGTGATATAATATAGCTGGTGAGATACTATGAACGATCATTTAAAACAGTATTTACAAGAATATGCAGAAGAGCAAAGTAAATATATTCAATTAGTAAATGAAATGATTAAGACAAATCAACCACAATTATTGAATCAATATCCAGAAATTACAAACCATGTTCCAAAATATCTTTTTCATGGAAGTACAAAAGTTTTTTTAGATATTAAACCAAATGAAAGTACACAAAAAGGAAATTATGTTTATGCGACAGACAATCCTCTTCGTGCAATTCATTTTGCTCTCTTTCGTGACTCTGCAAAAATATCTTGTCACATTTACGATGGTTTTGATCAAGAACAAAATTATCAATTTCATATCGATATTAATGAGAAACAAAAAGGTTCTCTCCAAGAAGTTTTAAATCAAAAGTATGTATATCTATATGTTGTTGATGGCAAACAATTTATGAGACCACATGGAGAAATCTATCATCATAGTGAATTCATATCAAAAGAAGAGGGAAAAAGTATTGCTCCATCCAATATTGTAGCAATCGATGTAAAAAAATATTTTGAAGGTTTAAAACAGCAAGGAAAAATATCTTATAGTCCCTATACACCAGAAAAAGATTATAAAACAATTTTAGAACTTTTTTCAGGTACTTATTTGTTCAACTTAGGAACAGAAAGAGTACAAAAGAATATGCTAGAGTTCCAAGCACAATTACAACAATATTTACTAGATAAATTCCCTGACAAAGTCACTTTTGCAAACAATGTTAAACAAGAAATAGATGAGATTTACAGTTGGGCAATGGCACAAGATGGACTCACTCAAAAACAAAAAGAAGATTTAGCAATTACTAATGCCAGAAAATTTACAAATTCCTTTTTCTACCACAAAAATGGAGAGAGAGTTTATGATTCTGAAATGATCAAACAATATGAAAATACAAAAAAAGAAAGTCGTTAAGACTTTTTTATATTGCAATCAATACAATTTCAGTTGGATAGACGCCTCCTCCATAATTTCTAAGATAGAATTGATAACTAGAGTCTATTTGTTCTATCATATTTGGTATTTCAAAAATATCTCTGACATTGTGATAAACAGAAATTAATAATTTCGGGTGATCATTTTTAATATGCTCTGTTGCTCCTCTTAGTGCTTTTTGTTCTCCCCCTTCAATATCCATTTTAAGTAATGTAATCTTCTCTTTTATTTCTTCATCTAATGTTGTTTCCAACACTTCCATGTCTCCATAATCTACTGTTGTATTTGCTGAATTATCTACTTCACTTTTTCTTACATAAGTAATTCCGCCCTTATCGGAAATAGAACGCTTCTTAGCGATTATATTGGGATAACGGCTCGTATTCTCTCTTAGTTTTATCAGACTTTCTTCCGTGATATCAAACGCATAAATCTTCTTATAACTATTTTCTCCATAAGTATAGATATAATCTAAAATTGTATCTCCTGTATAAGCTCCTAAATCAACGATAAGTTCATCTTCCTCAGGTTCAATTAAATCTAAATCAAAATAATGTCCATAATTCTTCTCAATAGAACGATTTAAATAATCAAAGTCATATTGATACCAATTACTAATCATTCCATATAACACTAATTTAGAACGATAATCTCCTAATTTAGAATACAAATGTACAAAGTCATCCAAATGATCTTTTAAAGAATCAGCAATTTCTTTCATATGACCAAAATCTTCTTTTCTCTCGCTAAGTGTTCCCCAATATGGAAACTTTACAAAATAATCTTCAAATGAATTCTTTAATGTTTGATTTAATCTTTTATACTGATAAACCATATCTCCATATATTTCCTCTTTTGTTTTTTTCTTTAAATGATTCACCAGTTGTTTAAAACGACTATCAATATAATTCATATATCCCTCCACATTAATATATGAATAAAAAAAGAAGAATATTTCTATTCTCCTAATCTTTTTAATACAACATCTTTACCAAGCAAATGAATCGTATTTGGAAGTTCCGGTCCATGCATAACACCAGTTACTTGAATACGAATTGGCATAAATAACATTTTTCCTTTCACATTTGCTTTTTCTTTTGTATGATTAATTGCTTCTTTGATATTTTCAACAGTCCAATCATCGATTGCTTCAATCTCTTCTTTAAATACCTTTAATGTATTGGGAATGCTTTCATCTTTCATAAATTCAACACATTCTTCATTTAAATTTACTTTATCGTGGAAAAACATCTCAGTCACTTCGACAATCTCTTTTCCATAACTAATATGATCTTTATAAAGTAATACCAATTCTTTTACCCAATCTTCAGAATACTTTTCTAAATCATAAGCTTCTTTTAAATGAGGAATCGTAATTTCAAATAATTTCTCATCATCTAATTTCTTCATATAATGAGCATTTACCCATTGTAATTTCTTTTCATCGTAAATCGATGGTGATTTACTAATTCTCTTTGGGTCAAACTCTTTGATTAATTCATCTAAAGTAAAAATCTCTTGATTAGAATTTGGAGACCATCCTAAGAGTGCTAAATAATTCACAATTGCTTCTGGTAAATATCCTTCATGATATAAATCCATGAAAGAAGCATCTCCATTACGTTTACTTAATTTTTGTCCATCACTACCAAGTACCATAGGTAAATGAATATAAGTAGGTCTTTCCCATCCAAAAGCATCGTATAAAAGATTATATTTTGGTGTTGACATCACATATTCATTTCCACGTGCAACTACATTGATATTCATTAAATGATCATCCACAACATTAGCAAAATTATAAGTAGGATATCCATCTGATTTTAAAAGGATTTGATCTTCTAAAATACGATTTTCAACACTAATCTTACCATATACTAAATCTTCATAAGTACTAACCCCTTCTTTAGGCATCTTCTGACGAATAACATATGGTACTCCTGCTTTTAAATTTGCTTCAATTTCTTCTTTTGATAAATGTTTACAATGACCATCATATTGAAAAGCACGTTTTTCATCTTCCGCAATTTTACGTAATTTATTTAATCTCTCTTCTGTACAGAAACAATAATAAGCGGCTCCCTTTTCTACTAATTCCTCTGCATATTTCTTATAAAGTGGTAAACGTTCACTTTGTACATATGGGCCATATTCTCCTCCATTATTTGGTCCTTCATCAAAGTGAATTCCACATAACTCACAAGTATTATAAATAAAGTCTACAGCCCCTTCGACTTTTCTTGTCTGGTCTGTATCTTCAATTCTTAAAATAAAATCTCCACCTTGATGTTTTACCATCAAATAACCAAAGATTGCACTTCTTAAATTCCCAATATGCATAAATCCAGTTGGACTTGGAGCAAAACGTGTTCTTAATTTATCCATAATTCATCACCAGCTCTATTTTATCACAGAAAACATATTTTACCAATAAAAAACAAGGAACTTTAACTCCTTGTTTTACTACTTTCCATCTCTACACTTTCAGAATTCATAGCAAGTGCATTTTTAAACTCATTCATCTTTGCTTGATTTCCCGTATAGAAGATATTTGTAAGTAATTCGATTCCTTCCGTTCCAAGCATATTGAAATGATCATATTTATGTTCATTTTTTTCTAATGTTGTGTTACCAACTAATACAGTTGCTAGTGTATCTGCATATAAAGTCATATAAGGTGCCATCTCATGATCTCTCACTGGACAAATAGATGTTAATGTTAATTGTACCAAATCGTGTTGTAAATCAAAGTTATCACTCTCAGGATTTACTTTTAAACTACTTGGTACTTTAAAAACATGCTTTGTCTCATCATAAGCGACTTCATCTTTCTCGTTGTAATCATATGTCAATGTGGTAATAAAATCTCTCATTGCCTCGATACGATCGTTTTTTTGTTCGTTAGTAAATTCATCTGGTAAAAGTTTTCCTACTCCTGGCTTCAATCTTTTATCAAATACTTCAACAATCGAATCTTGATAGTTTACTGTTTCCATATAATCACCTTAAATCTTATTATATCATGTTCAGAAATTTGTGCAATGATTTTTTGAATTTTTCGTGCAATTTCTATTTTCTGTTTTCAAACTTCAACTATTATTTTATATTACTTTTTATAAAAATAAAAAGATTATTAACTTTTTACTTTCGTTAATAATCTTAAAATATATTTACTTTCTACAATTCTGATTCTTTTCCTTTAAATCAATAAAAGCAATGGTTTGAAACTGTCCATCTATATTTTCATATATGATTCCAGCTTCACTACCACAAAGTGACATCTCACTTTCTAATACTTCTGATGGTCCATGATACTTTTTACCAGATATTGGATATTCAATAAAATAAATATAATCATCATTCGCAAAGTATGGAGTAATATGATTATTTTTAGATAATAACATAACATATTGATATGTTGTTAAATATTTAGAATCATATTCAGATAACCCATTTTTTAAATAATTTTCAAATACATCTCTCATAATACTCTCCTACTATCTACAAATCTATCAATTTTAAAATGATTCTCTTATCTTAAATTTTTAATGTGATTTCTGTTTTCTCATTTAAAATTTCATCGATAATTTGATTTTCACATAAGTCATTGACAATTTTTTCTAATCTTCTAGCTCCATATTCTTCATACTCTGATTTCTTTAGAATATGGTCTTCTAAATCATCTGTAAATTCAATTTGAATATTTTGCTTCTGATATTTTTCTTTTAAATTTTGTAGTTGTTTCTTGATTAATGTTCTCATTACTTCCTCACTTAATGGTTGAAATAAGACAACATCATCGATACGATTTAAAAATGGCATCTGAAAATACTCTTTTAAACGGGTCTGTATCGTTTGTTTTGTCTCACCATGAAATCCTACATGAGTTTCATGAAAACCAATGTTAGAAGTCATTAAAATCATCGTATGGTCAAATCGAATCACACGCCCACGAGAATCTTTGATCTGATGGTCTTCTAAAATTTGTAAAAACAGATTTAATACATCTGGATGCGCTTTCTCAATCTCGTCTAAAATCAATACAGAATGAGGATGATTACGAATCTCTTCAAAGACATTCTTCTGATCTTGATATCCCACATATCCAGGAGGTGCTCCTACTAATTTAGAAACACTATGGGACTCACTATATTCACTCATATCAAGCTTTATCACATTTTCTTTTCCCACCAATAATTCTCCAAATGTACGAGCTAAACATGTCTTCCCAACTCCTGTCGATCCACAAAACAAAATAGAATATGACTTCTTATTTTCAGCAAACCCTAGCTTAATCTTTTTCGCAATATGAATCAATGATTGAATTGCCTCTTCTTCCCCTAAAATACGGTTTGAAAGTGTACTCTCAATATGTTCAATCATCTTCTTATTTTCTTTCAAAATCTCATAGACAGGAATCTTCGTTTTATGGTGGATAACTTCCGCTAAATCCTCTTTTGTCACCGTCTTCTTCTCTTTTTTATAAAGAGATAACTCTAACGTATTCAAATCATTCATAATCTCATTCTCTTTAGACTTTAACTTAGAAGCCCTTTTAAAATCTTGACTTACAATCGCTTCTTTTTTATCCTCGATAATTTTTTGTAACTTCTTATGCATTTCATTATATTTCTTTAATTCTTTACTCTCTTTTAACTTCACTCTAGCACATACTTCATCCAAGATATCAATTGACTTATCTGGTTCATATCTATCATAGATATATTCTCTCGATAACTTTACGATATCACGAATACATGTATCAGGTAAGGTGACACAGTGGTATTTCTCATAAATTGGTTTAATCTTGGTTAAAATATGAATTGTTTCTTCCACACTTGGTTCTTCGACATATACTTTTTGAAATCTTCTTTCTAGTGCACTATCACTTTCGATAAATTTCTTATATTCTTCCATTGTTGTTGCACCAATTAAATGAAGTGTCCCACGAGCCAAGGCTGGTTTT
This sequence comes from uncultured Mycoplasmatota bacterium, assembly GCA_900557185.1. Lineage (GTDB taxonomy): Bacteria > Bacillota_I > Bacilli_A > RF39 > UBA660 > UMGS2016. The sequence continues at coordinate 27,122 of USRP01000001.1, read as the reverse complement.
AATATATTAGAAGCATCAATTGCTCCTTCGGCACCACCTGCTCCTACTAAGGTATGAATTTCATCAATAAATAAGATAATATCATCGTTTTCTTCTATCTCTTTTAAAATCTTACGCATTCTTTCTTCGAATTCTCCACGATACTTTGTTCCTGCTACTAATGTAGCCATATCAACACTAATAATTCGTTTATTTTTTAAAGAAATGGGAACTTCTCCTCTGACAATACGACTACTTAATTCTTCTACAATCGCTGTTTTTCCTACTCCAGCAAGACCTACTAAAATGGGATTATTTTTCTTCTTTCTCGTCAATATTTCCATAACTCGACGTATTTCTTGTTCTCTACCAATAACAGGATCTAACTGTTTATTCTCTGCCTTTTTATTTAAGTCCATTCCAAATTCTTCTAATAATAATTTCTTATGGTTACTCTTTTTATGCGTTTGATTTAATTTATAAGAAAACTCTTGATATAAGTCATCAATATCGACATCCATACCAATTAAAATACGAATTGCTACCCCTTCTCCTTCTTCTAATAAACTAGAAAATAAGTGTTCTACAGTTACAATTCCTTGATTATTTTCTTTACTATCAACTACGGCTTGTTCTAAGACACGCTTTAAAAGTGGTGTATATAAAAACCACTCACTTTCTTTGCTACCAACCCCTACTACTTTTATGATTTCTTCTTTTACAGTTTCATAAGTAACTTGATAACTCTTTAATTTATCACTGATTACATTTTTATCATGTAATATCGCCAGTAAAAGATGTTCACTACCGACATAAGGATGTCTTAAATTTTTCATTTCTGCTTTGGCTTTTACTAATATTTTTCTTGTATCTTCTTCAAAATTTCCAAACATAGAATCTCCTTTCACATCCATTCTATGTCTATCATGGAAAATATTTTGTCTTTTTAAACCAAAAGTGTGAAAAAAGAAACATCTTTTATCGACAGAATTATCTCTTATCTAAAAAACCATTGGCACAATCTTGAATATAATCTTCGATATTCTTGTACCCTCTCATGATTCTCTCATTTAACAATTTCATAGAAGCTTCTTCTTCTGGTGTTGGTTTTCTGTTCGTTGCACGAAACATTGCGCGTTGCCTTTCTAAAGAATCAATTGCCTGTTGAATACATTTCGCATAAGCTACTAATAACTCATTCATCACACATCTCTCCTTCATAAATAAAAAAGCAGTAGTGATGATACTACTGCTTAACTAATCGACATTATACACATGTTGTTAACTGTTGTCAATTCCTATTTTGTCAATTTTTGAAAATTTTTTGGTATTTTACTAGAAAATTGTAATTTTTTGTGAGTAACAGGATGAATACAAGCAAACATAGAAGCATGAAGTAATAAGCGATGCATAGGATTGGTTTTAGCTCCATATTTTTTATCTCCTACTAAAGGACAACCTAAACTCTTACATGCGACACGAATTTGATTTTTACGACCTGTTTCTAGTTGAAAACGAACATAAGCATACCTTCCATTCTCTTCTATTACTTCATAATTGGTAATTGCTTTTTTTCCTTCTTTCGAACTTGTCGCATATACCATAAACTGTTCATTTTCTTTTAAATACTGAATAACAGTACCTTTCTTTTGTTTTGGTACTCCTTCTGTGATTCCCACATATTCTCTTTTTAATACTAATTCATTCCAATGATCTTGAAACATTCGTTTTAATTTCTGGTTTTTACAAAATAAAATTATGCCCGAAGTATCTTTATCTAAACGATGAACAATAAAAATACGGTTTGATACTTTCTTTTGTTTGACATAGTAAGATACTTCTCGGTATAGTGTATTGTCTTCGTGTTTATCCGTTCCAACGGTTAATACTCCAGATGGTTTATCAACTACAATGATATCATCATCTTCATAAAGAATATTCAAAGAAGTCGGGATTTCTTTTTCTCTAAAAGTAATTTTATCTCCTACTTTGAGAGGATAATTATACTTAGTTTGTACTTTTCCATTTACTTCTATGACACCATTGGTAAGCAATGATTTTCTCTTATGCTTTGAGATATCTGTCATATTCTTCTCTAAAAAATCTTTTAAAATACAAACTTCTTTTACAACATATTCTTTTCGCATAATAACTCGTTCCATTCTTTTTCACGAAAGCCGACTAAGATGAATGAATCGGACACAACAAGTGGTCTTTTAATTAACATACCATGTTGACTTAATAATTCTAGTTTTTCGTCTTCACTCATGGTGTCTAATTTATCTTTTAGAGCAAATTCTTTGTATAAATTTCCACTGGTATTAAAAAATTTTTTAATTGGATACTGACTTATTTTTAAATATGTTTTTAATTCTTCTTTTGTCGGTGTTTCTGTTGTGATATCACGATCATGAAATTCTATGTGATGTTCTTCTAACCATGTTTTTGCTTTTTTACAAGTTGAACACTTTGGATATTCAATAAACTGTACCATGTTATCATCCTTCCTTTTCTTCATTTTATCATATTTATAAAATAGAATACAAAAAATGTAGATAAAATCTATCTACATCTATGATTTATAGTTTTGATTGTAACAATTTTTCAAACTGTCTTAATCCATACTCTGGATTATAATAGTTAGGAAATTCATTTAAATGAGCAAGGGCAATTTTGGCAGTTGTAATCAAATTATCATTGGTCACATTTGTTTTAGGACTTACGGTACCATGTTCTAATTCAATATTAATTCCGTCTAAAAATTCTTCCGGAGTATATTTGTCAAAGTTAACACCTAGTACAGAAGCTGCATAAATCGCATCTTTTAACTGATACATATTATCACCAATACATTATATGTATTCAATCATCTTATGATTCTAGTACTTTTTTTAATTCGTTTAACGATTTATTGATATATTTTCGATTGATTCCAATGATAGGAATATTTAAATCTTCTATCTTTTCATATAGCTTTTGCATAAACAATCCTCTTCGTTTTTCCATTCCTTTATTGGTATATATATAATTAACACAACAAGATGGCGATTGTTCTATGCCTAATATCGCAACTACTTCGTAGTCTGATGAGATTAAATCTCTGATTTGTTTGGCTACTTGATTGGATAGATTTTCACAATGTTGATTAAATTCTATCGTGTCATATTTGGTAATTCCTTTTGGTGCTCGAATTAAACTATTGTGAAATTGTGCTTCGGCACAAGGCATTTGAATGATATTGATATCGTGGTCTAAAAGTACATCGATAAATGGTCTAATCGAACTTTTCCATTCGTATTTTACGATTCCCTGTGCTTGATATGCTTGAGCAATTAAACAAAAAGGGATCAATACAAATTTTTTACTTCTATTATCCATTATAAATAGTTCTCCTCAAATACAATATTTTTATATCTTTCAATGATCTTTTCTATTTTTGGATAAAGTTCTTTCTGATAGACGTTGAAGCATCCTTCGATAATAGAATCATTTATAGAATGTTGTAAAATTGGCATTCCCAGTAAGCACTGTCCTTCGTTCATTTTGGGTACAAAACCATGCGCTAATATTTGATTCTTGATAGAATAATCATCTTTCTCGTATAACAGTGGAAATACAATTTCTAAATCATATTTTTGAAATAACTGTTGAAATTGTTTTATCATTTTTCTCTGTTCAATAGCAAATAATTGACTTTCTCTAGCGCCATCTACTACGCAATTGATATTCTTTTGCAAACAAATAATAATTCCCAAAACATACATTGCCAAACGACATGATAGACAATGAAATTGCGAAATCGTTATGTTACCAAATTCTTTTTGAATATACTCTATATCATAATTATAAAATGAGCAAATAAATTCTCTAAATATCGCATCTATTTTTTTTATGCCAATAATTTTCACTTTATCAGAGCCATATTTTTTCTGAATTTTTTTAGCTCCTATCAATACTTTTTTTATATTTAATTCATGACCATTATCAAATGTAACAAGATTTACTTTATACCCTTGATCTAACATCATTAAAGTTGATAAAAAGGAATCTTTTCCACCGGAAAAAAGGATTAATGCTTCTTTCATCATGTCATCACTCCTATCACTTTTATATCAGGTTTAATAAACAGACACTTTCAATATGATCGGTATTAGGAAACATGTCGACGAATGTAACTGTCTCAAATTGATATTTGGATCCTAAATCTTTGATATCACGAGCCAGTGTGATGGGATTACAAGAGACATAGACAATTCGTTGGGGTTGTAGTTTTAGAAGATATTCCTTGGTCTTTTGATCTAGTCCACTACGTGGTGGATCGACGATGACTTTATTAGCCTGTAAATGGAATTTTTCTAAGATGGTTTTGGTATCACCAACATAGAATTCTATATTCTTAGTACGATTGATTTCTTGATTCTTTTTCGCACTCATAATGGCTTCTTTTACAATCTCTACACCATACACATTCTTGACATATGGAGCAATGTAAAGTCCAATCGTTCCAGCTCCACAATAAAGATCTAAGATAATATCATCCTTACTAGGTTCCAATTTCTCTTTCACTTGATCGTATAACTTTTGTGTCGTTTTCGTATTGACTTGAAAGAAAGACTCTGGTCTTACCAAATAATTCCTATCCCCAATTTTTTCTAATATTCCGTCATTCCCATAAATACATGTGTGATCCACATAAATTGAAGTTACCAAATGCTTTATCCTGTGGATAATCTCTTCTTGATTCAAGTTTTCCTGTGGATAAAAAACAATTTGTGTTTCTAATCCACCTTGAAAAGTACGAATCATAACGTTTTCCACAGAATTTAAAAAACGAGCTCCTTTTAATTCTGTTAATAACTGATTGATTTTTGGATGTAATAACAGACACGTATCAATTTCAACAAAATGGTGACTTTCCTTTTGATAATATCCCATTTTACCATCTTCAACATGAAACACTACTTTATTTCGATAATAAAACTCATCACTATCAATCATATCTGCATCTTCTAGTTTCATACCAGCAAATTTCTTTAATATTTGAATTCCTTTTTGTTTTTTATATTCTAACTGCTTGTGATAATTTAAATGCATTAAGTTACAACCACCACAAGTATCATAATATGGACAATTTGCTGTAACACGATCAGGACTTGTAACAAGTCTCTCTATGACTTTAGCTTCATAAAATTTCTTTTTTTCTTTCGTAATGAAAACACGTACTACTTCTTGTGGTAATGCATTTTCAACAAATACAATTTTCCCATCGATATAACCAATTCCTCTACCTTGATCGTCTAATCTTACAATTTCTACTTGAAATTCCATACACATCCCTCATATTCATTGTATCATGTATTCTCTTCTTTTTTTGAAATTTCCAAATATTTTCTTTATTTTTGGTCACAATAAAATAGAGGGATAATATGAAAAAGATAGAAAAAAGTATTGATAAAGTATTTTTGACTGTTCAAAAAATGAATGGCAAAAGTAGTGATATAAAAACTAGAAAAATTATACAAGATCAATGTCAAATTGGTATTTTATTCTTACAGAGTGTAAGTAGTGATGATAAGATTAGTGATATTTTAATTCACAGTATTATGGAGATTATGGAATCTAGTACGGTAAATGGAAAACAAGTATTTCAAGAGTTATACAATCATCTATACAATGGAACAATTAAAGAAGTAACAACTTATCAAGATCTCTTTTACCACTTAGTAAATGGTTTTACTGCAATCTTTGTCGAAGGAGAAAGCAAAGCCATTGTCGTAGAAACAAAAAGTACTTTAGATAGAGGTATTCAAGAATCGAATACAGAAACTTCACTGCGTGGTCCAAAAGATAGTTTTACGGAAAATATTGTGGTCAATCAGGGACTGATTCGTAAACGAATTAAAGATCCAAACTTATATTTTGAAGAGTTATTTGTCGGTCGTAGAACGAAGACAAAAATTAATTTAGCTTATTTAAGTGATGTTGCTGATCAAAAACGAGTAGAACAATTAAAAAAACGATTACAAGAAATTGATATTGATGGGGTTTTAGATAGTGGAAATTTACGTAGTTTTTTAAACCCTCAAAAATCTGTTTTTCCAAAAATTATGAGTACGGAAAGACCTGATTTTGTCTGTGGTTTTCTATTGGAGGGAAAGATTGTAATCCTCGTCGAAAATACACCATTTGTACTCATTTTTCCTACCCTATTCATCGATTTTATCCATACCCCAGGGGATTACTATCAAAAGTCATATAACGTCAATTTTTCCCGTTTTTTACGAATTCTCGGCTTCTTGGTTACACTACTTGTACCAGCTGCTTATGTGGCGATTATGACCTACAATCCTGAGATGATACCTGATAAGTTATTTATTAGTGTCGCGATTCAAAGAGAAGGTGTCCCCTTCCCAACTGCTTTTGAAATCATCATGCTCGGTATTACCTTTGAATTATTACGGGAGTGCGATCTTAGAATGCCCTCTAAAATGGGAACAGCCATTAGTGTTGTAGGAGGACTCGTACTTGGTGATGCAGCAGTCAATGCAGGAATTGTCAGTCCCTTTGTCGTCATCATCGTCGCCATGACATCTGTAGCAGGTCTCTTATTTACCGATATCGATATGGTCAATGCCCTTCGTTGGTGGCGTCTTATCTTTATCTTCTTTGCTTCTATTTGTGGCATGATTGGTGTCGTTATCGCAAGTATTATGTTAATTACCCATCTTTCGACATTAGAAACATTTGGCATTCCTTATCTAACACCTTTTGCGCCGTTCTATTTAAAAGAACAAAATGATGCTTTATTATTAAAACAAAAATCTAAAATTAAAGAAAGACCACGTTACTTATCTTCTAAAAATAAAAAAAGATTAAATTGGGGGGTGAAAAAATGAAAAAGAAATGTCTTCTAATTCTCTTTTTTAGTCTTTTTGCCCTACTATTAACTGGGTGTTATAACTACCATGAATTAGAAAATTTAGCCATTGTAACCGGTCTTAGTATTGATAAAAAAGACAATCAATATGTCATTGGCGTATTAGTTGCTAACTCAAAAAAACAAGAAGCAAGCAGTAAAGAAGGACAGAGTCAAACCATTGTCTATGAAGGACATGGTAATTCCGTTATGGAAGCTTTTTATAATATCGATTTAGAGAGCCCAAAACAATTATACATAGGACATCTAGCAGTTGTCGTAATCGATGAGAATATTGCTGAAAAGGAAATTGCGAAAATATCTGATATCCTCATTCGTAGTCCAGAAAGTAGAAAGAATTTCTATATTGTAATTGCAAGAGATGCGAAAGCAGTAGATGTATTAAAAATTACTTCACCATTAGAATCTTACCCATCACAAAATGTCTCTATGAATTTAAAAAATACTTCTACTTATCAAGGTATCTCTACCGATTTAACATACAGTGAGTTTATTGCTTCTATGTTAACACCAGGAATTAATCCAACACTTCCTACCATTAAAATATCAGGAAGTGTCAAAGAAGGAGAAAAACAACAAAACTTAGAAAGTACCAATCCAGAAACCAAACTACAACTAGGAACACTTGCTATCTTCCGTAATACGAAATTAGTAGGATATGTCAGTGCAGATGAAAGTCGAATGATTAATATCTTAAATCGTAGGACTGCTTATTCATTAGAAAATGTCAAATATCAAGACAATCAAATTGTATTTCACTTATCTAATTTTAAAATAAAACGAAAAGCAACATTAGAACAAAATCAACCAATCATCGATGTCTCTTTACAAGCAAAAGCTGCGATTAATGAAATTAACACCAATGCCAATTTAAGTGATCCTAATACCATTTCTGAAATCAAACAACAATTAGAACAGAAAATGAAACAACAAATTTTTCACACGATTCATATAACACAAAACGAATTTCAAAGCGATATCTTTGGATTTGGAAATCTGTTCTATCAGAAATATCCAAAATACTTTTCAAATATAGAATTAAAATGGGATCAAGAAGAATATTCAAAAGTAAAAATCAATGTCAATGTTGATATCGATTTAGAAACAAAAGGATCTTTAGAACAGACAATTAGGAGGGAAATGTATGGAAAAACAACTAAGTAAAGAACAAGTATCCATTATATCTTATTTTCTCATTCGTTCTTGTTTTATGGGTTTAGCTATGGAAATGTTAGTTCAAATAGCTAAACAAGATAGTATATTTGGTCTTTTCATCGGAGCTTTACTTGGTATAATTCCTTTTCTACTCTACCAATATCTGATGAATTATAATCCCAATTTCAGTATCATTGAATTAAATATACATGCTTTTGGTAAAAAAGTAGGAAAGATAATCAACATCCTACTCATTGCCTTTGTCTTTCTATTAGGTACAATCGTCTTTTGGAATTTAATTATCTTTATTGCTTCTCAATATTTATATCAAACTCCTACTTTATTTATCGCCATTATTTTTATCATTCCTATTTTCTATCTACTGATTAGAAGATTAAAAGGAATTGCTAGAGTTTCATTAATTTTAATTATCTTCTCTCTTATTTTATACTTTATTAGTATATTTGGTTTAATGGGACAAGTCCATTGGTATAACTTTAGACCATTGTTTACAACCCCAGTCTCTACGGTTTTAAACTCTAGTTTTCACTACTTTGCTTATTGTACTCTGATTTTATTTCTAATTACAATCATACCAAAAAATCAGATTGCAGAACGGGATAAGAAGAATTGGAAAACATCTTGGAAAATTGGATATTTTCTCATTCATTTATTTACTTTCTCAGCTTTATTTTTCACCATTGCAGTATTTGGTATTAAAATGACTTTAATCTATCAATACCCTGAATTCCATATATTAAAACGCGTCAGTATTATTGGTGTCTTAGAAAGAATGGAAAGTACACTTGCCTTTCGTTGGATCTTTGACTTCTTTATTTCTATAACTTTCTGTCTTTTCTTTGTCACTGAAGGTATTAAAAGAACTTTCCAAATAAAAAAAGAAAACATATTTATGTTAATACAAATACTGGCATGCATTATCATTACTTTCCTAAGTACGATTATATTCCCAAATAATACCGAAGGACTCTATTTCTTAACCAACTATTTTCCTCTTTTCCTAGTTCTTTTCTTTCTCGTCATACCAAGTATTACTTATTTACGATTGATAACAATGAAGAAAAGACAACAAAAAACGTTTTCTACAGAATAGAAAACGTTTTATTTTAAATAATTTGCTAAAAAGAAAATCGCTGCCGTCGTAAGAGCTACCATAACTAAGAATAAAATAGCTTTCACAAATAAATTTCCTTTTTTCTTTGGTTCATCTAACTCATCACTTAATTCGTTAAAATCTTCATCACTAAAATTCAAACTAGACGTAAAGAAAGAATTATCTAATGTTCTTTCTTCTTCAAAATCATCATCGTCTTCTTGATTCAATGATTCTTTTTCTGAAGCTAGTAAATCTTGAATCGTTTTCGATTCTTCATCTTCACCATCTTCACGTAAACTATCTAACATAGATAAACTAAGAGTTGTATCTCCCACTTGTTTTAATTCTTTTTCATTAATTTCTAGTTCTTGGTTTTGAATTTTAATATTTTTTAAAATATCATATCCAGTATCTTGTAAAGAGCGATAACGATCATCATCGTCTTCTTCTCTTTCCCCTTTGGCTTTATTTAAAATATCTCTAATATCGTAATTCTTTTCATCCAAATCTTGGAACGTTGCGATTTCTCCCGTTTCATCAAGATCCTCTTGTTCTTCTATGATAGGATGGACTCTTTTCTTTGGTTCTTCTTCTCTCATTAATAATTCTTTAATCTTATTAATATCAACAGAACTTGTATTATCAATTCTAGCCACACCTTCGACACTAGAATATTCTAGAGGTGCTTCTACTCTGGCATATAAATGTTCATTTCTTTTCGTACGCATACCAGTTGGCTCTACTTCTTGATTACGGTATCTATCCATACGACTTGCCATATCTACATCACCTCGTATTATTATCATAACATAATTCGACTTTTTTTGAAACCATTTCCTTGTATTTTTCCCGGTATTTTTGTATAATGAACTGGGTGATAAAATGGAAAAAGTAAAAGTAAATCAAAATATATGTATTGGTTGTGGAGCTTGTTTTGGTAGTTATCCAGAGTGTTTTGAAATGGATGACAATGGACTTGCGAAAGAAAAAGAAAACTTAACAGAAGAACAATTAGAAGAAGCAAAAGAAGCCATCGATCTTTGTCCAGTTGGAGCAATTCAAGAAGAATCAGAAGAAAATGAATAAGATATTCATTTTTTTATTTGACATAAAAAGTGGGTTGTTACAAAAAAATGATCGTACAGATCATTTTTTATTTATGGCTAACTAAAGCATATAATTTTTTTACTTCTTTAATTGATAAATAACGGTATTCTCCAGAGTGTAATCCTTTTAAATCTAAAAAGGCAAAACGTTCTCTTTTTAATTTTAATACTTCATGTCCAACATGTTCAAACATTTTTTTCACTTGGTGATTTCTTCCTTCGTGAATTGTAATTTCAACAATACTTGTACCAGCTTTTTTATCAATTTTTCTTACTTTTACTTTCGCACGAGATGTTTTTCTACCATCTATCACTACTCCATTTTTTAATTTATTAATTTCTGGAGCACTTAAAATTCCTTTTACCTTGGCTACATATACTTTTTCAATTTCTGTTTTTGGATGCATTAATAAATTAGCAAGTTCTCCATCATTGGTAAGAAGTAATAATCCTGTAGTATCATAATCTAATCTACCTACTGGATAAATACGAGCCGTTGTATCAATATAATCTAATACAGTTGTTCTTCCTTTATCATCATGTACCGTTGTAATCACTTCTCTTGGTTTATAAAATAAAATGTATTCTTTTTTTTCTTCTTTTCTAATGACTGTACCATTAATCTCTACGACATCTGTACTATCTACTTTCGTTCCTAGTTCAACAACAATTTTACCATTGACTGTAACATGTCCTTTTTTAATTTCTTCTTCCGCTTTTCTTCTACTACAATAACCAGCATTGGCTATCACTTTTTGTAATCTTTCCATCTCATCACCACATTTACTAAACACGATAATAACATAAATTATATAAATTGACAACTAATGAAATAAAATTCCAACGAGAAATAAACTAGCGAGAATACCAGCTAAATCAGCAAATAATCCCGCCCATAATGCATAGCGAATTTTTTTAATACCAATTACTCCAAAATAGAGAGTAATGACATAGAATGTCGTATCTGTAGAGCCCTGAATAATAGACGCTAAACGACCTAGGAAACTATCTGGTCCATAGTTTTCAAAGATTTGATTTAACATAGCTAAACTAGCAGTACCACTAATTGGTCGCATCACTGCCATCGGAAATACTTCTAAAGGAAAATGTAAAAATTCAAAAACCGGTTTTAATAACTGAAAGACAAATTCAATCACACCACTTTTCATAAATACATTGACACCGACAATCATGGCGAGTAATGAAGGAAACATAGTCAATGCCATATCAAATGATTCTTTAGCACCATCGACAAATGTATCATATACATCTACTTTTTTAAATACACCATAGAGAATAACTCCAAGAACAAAAACAGGAATAATTAAATTAGAAACAAGTTGAATCATGAACGCCTCCTATGTCGGTTTGCTAAAAAACGATCCATACACATACCAGCTATGGTAGAACAAGTGGTTGCTAGAATACATCCTAGTACAATTTCCGTTGGATTTTTACTATCATACATCATTCTTAATGAGATAATCGTCGTTGGAATGAGTGTTAATCCACTTGTATTTAATACGAGAAAAGTAATCATACTACGACTTGCAGTATCTTTTTTGGGATTCATTTCTTGTAGTTTCTGCATCGCTTTTAATCCAAAAGGAGTAGCAGCATTTCCTAGTCCAAAAAAATTAGCAATCACATTGGAAGTAATCAAACTAAGAGAAGCATGACCTTTCGGTATCTCTGGAAATAATTTTCCTAATACAGGACTAATCATACGTGACATTTTATTTAATAAACCAGATACAGAAGCAATCTTAGTAATTCCCAACCACAAAGCCATAATAGGAAATAACTTCAATATCATATCTAAAGACTCTTTGGCACTATTCAGTAATACTTCATTCAATCCTTCTAATCTCCCTGTTATCACACTGACAATAATTCCTATGATAAAAAAAAGAGCCCATATTTTATTTACCATAGATGTAAGAATCCCTTTTTCTTAGTTTTTTCTTTTTTTACATAAATAGGCTCTTTTAATACCACTTCATCTCCTACTTTTACATGTACTTCTCCTACTTTCCCACCATCTTTTAACTGCTTTTTATGATTGAGTTGAAAAGATAGTCTAACACTTTGTTTTTCATCTTCTCTTAAGGCATAATCTACATCATTTTTAATATACAAAGTTTCATTCTTATAATATTTCTCATTTTTTATTTTTACTGTACCCTTTTTTAATAAACGATACTTTTTATAGTTGGCAAATCCATATTCGTGTAAATTCTCATGATCTTGAAAATCATTGCCATCATTTAGCGTAACGACAACTAAACTCAAATGATCTTTACTAGCAGTAGATACCAAGGTACGACGAGCTTTTTTTGTAAATCCTGTTTTCCCTCCTGTTGTATATTGATATTGATTCAGTAATTTATTCTTGTTATACCAAATATACGTATTCTTATTTGTTTTTAAAGTATATTTTTTAGTACCGACAATCTTACGATATTCTTTATTTTTCATCGCATAACTCGTTAATATTGCCATATCATAAGCCGTTGAGAAATTTCCTACTTCCTCTTCTTCATCTAATCCACTCGGATTGTGAAAGGTCGTATTTTTCATTCCAATCTTTACGGCTTTTTGATTCATCATTTTGACAAACTTAGAAACACTACCACCCACATAATCCGCAATCATCAAGGCTGCATCATTTCCACTACGTAACATTAATCCATAAACTAAATCTCTCAGTGTTAATTTCTCTCCCGGTTTAATATAGATTCCCGATCCATAGGCTTTTAATACAACATCATTTACTTTTAATTGTTTATCTAATTTTCCACTTTCTACAGCCAATGTTGCCGTCATGATTTTAGAAATACTAGCTACACTACGCACTTCATGAATATTATTTTCATATATAATTCTCTTAGAATCCATATCCATTAAAATACTCGCAGTTGCACTCGTCCCAATAGCTTGTACCGAGCTTGGTAGTAAAAAAATGATTGTTAATAGTAATATTTCTAATTTCTTCATACTCTCACCTAATTAAAAATATGCGAAAAGAAAAAAGCATATGAAAGAAAATATGCTTTTATTCGTAATCATACATACCGTAAATTTTTTGTTCTTGTTCAGTTGTTAAAGGATCCATTTGCCATTCTTTATCCTTTTTCGTTAGGTGAAATGTCATATCGTATTTGACTGTTTCTTTTGCCTCTTTTAATTGTTCTAATCGATAATCCATATATTTTGTCTCATCGTATTGTCCTTTTTCATCTAAGAACTCATCACGATGTTCTTGTAAGTAACGGTCTGTATTTTTTAATATTTTAGAATAATCAATCACTTCAATTTCTGTACGTACTTCTGCTTCATCCCCATTGATACGTTCATCTTTTACATCATATTGAATTGCTTGATAATGTTTCTTCATGAGTTCACGATATGTCTCTCTTTGTTTGGTATTAAATCTTTCTTCTTCATCAACGACTTTATCTAAATCATCCATAACATCTTGATTTAGTGTTTGATAATTAGAAAAAAACATCTCTACTTTTTTGGTTGGTGTATTTAACATCGTCCCCTCATAAGAACAACCTGTTACAAAAAAGAGAATAGAAAGACCAACTAATAATATTTTTCTCATATATTCACCTCATTTTTATTATGGTAATATTTGTCATGAATATACAAAAAAAGAGAGTAACTCTCTTTTAAAATTCACAGTTTCCTGGAGTTCTAGGGAATGGTAAAACATCTCTGATATTTTCTACTCCAGTTAAATAAATTAATAGACGTTCAAATCCCATACCGAATCCAGAGTGAACACATCCTCCATATTTTCTTAAGTTTAAGTACCATTCTAAACCTTCTGTTTTCATATTTAATTCATCCATACGACTTGTTAAGTAAGAAAGACGTTCTTCTCTTTGACTACCACCCATTAACTCACCAGCTCCTGGTACTAGTAAATCAACTGCAGCAACTGTCTTTTTATCTTCGTTTAATCTCATATAGAATGCTTTAATATCCTTTGGCCAATCTGTAATGAAAACAGGTGCTTTATAATATACTTCTGTTAAATATTTTTCGTGTTCAGTTGCTAAATCTTCTCCTTCTTTTGGTTCGTTTTCAAACTTCACAGGAGCTTCTTTTAAAATACGAATCACTTCTTCATGTGAAACACGAACAAATTTACTATCTAATACAGCTTGTAACTTTTCCTTTATTCCTTTTTCTACAAATTGATCAAAGAAATCAAATTCACTCTTCGCATGTTCTAAACAGTAAGAAATCACATATTTCAACATGTCTTCTTCAATATCCATTAACTGATCTAAATCACAGAAAGCAATCTCTGGTTCAATCATCCAAAATTCAGAGGCATGTGTTTTCGTATGAGATACTTCAGCACGAAATGTTGGTCCAAATGTATAAACACGTTTATATGCCATTGCAAATGCTTCTGCTTCTAATTGTCCAGTTACTGTCAGTCCTACTTTTTTACCAAAGAAATCTTTTTTATAATCGACACTACCATCTTCTGTTTTTGGAATATTTTCAAGTGGTAATGTTGTTAATTTAAACATTTCTCCAGCCCCTTCCCCATCGTTAGCTGTAATTAATGGGGCATGGAAATAAATATATCCACGGTCTTGAAAATAAGTGTGAATTGCCATAGCAGCTATACTACGAACACGATATACTGCTTGGAATAACTTAGTACGAGGACGTAAATAAGAAACTTCACGTAAAAACTCTCTCGTATGTCTTTTTGGTTGAATTGGAAAATCTTCCGCACTATCCCCTAACAAAGTAAGTGCTTTTACATGTACTTCAAATTTTTGTCCTTTGGCAGGAGATTCTTTTACAATTCCCTCTACTCGAATCGCACTACCAACACGTAACTTTTGAATCTCATCAAAATCAGCTAATTGATTATCGTAAATCAATTGAACAGATTCAAAACAAGTACCATCATAAAAGTCGATAAATCCAAATTCTTTTTGTTTACGATGATTACGAATCCATCCCTCTAAAGTTACTTCTTGATCCATGAGTGTTTCTAATTTTTGATATAATTCTTTTACATCCATATTTTTTCCTCCTAAAAATAAAAGGCACTTGATATAGGGGCGCAAACGCACGGTACCACCCTATTTTCAAGTAGCCTTGATCTCTTACCTCATAACGCAGGTTCACGTGATATCCTACTATCTTTCAGATATCCAACTCCATGGTGTTATTCTAAAAGCTCTTATTTGCCGGCTTCCATCGTTCCAGCTTTCTAGTAAACAGAATTCTTTTATACTTCTCCACTTCTCGGTTGTTAATGGTTTCATTATATCATGTTTTTTTAAATTGTCAAACACTAATAATTTACTTTTAATAAATCTAACCCCATAAACAATTTCTTAGAGATATCTTGATAATGACGATTTAACTCTGTATAAAACTTCTGAATAATCTTTTTCGGATCTTCTTCTTTTTCATTAAAACATTCATAGTATAAATATTTTAACTTCTCTACATTTTGTTGATTTAACTTATAAATTTCTTGTTTTAATCGTTTCTTCATATTCTGATCATATCTTGTTTCAAACTCTTTTACTTTTTGTTTTCTTAATTTACGTATTTCAAAACTAGTAAAAGGAAGAGTCTTACTCATAATTAAAGCTTCTTCCTCTTCATCAACTAATAATTTACTCTTTTTTACGACAATTCCTTTTTGATTTAATAGAAAAGAAGTCACACTTTTCGTATCGGTTGCTAGAAAGAGATAAGCAATTTTTTCAACACTGCGATTGGTAAATTCTTCCGCTTTATTCTCTATCTTTTTTACAAACGACTGTGCGATTTGACAACGATAATTATTTAATTTTTCTAATTGTTCTGTGGAAATACGTACCATTGGTACTTTTCTAACATGTGTAATTTCATCATCGATATTCCATTCATAAAACTCATATGCATAATCCTGAAAATTTAATAAAACGTCATATACATAGTTCATCTTTTTTGCCTCCTGGTAAATAAATTGAAAGTAACATAATTAGAATACCTAAAATAAAATTAATACATTCTAACTGTCCACATATAAAATGAACATAATCACTGAAATTATACCCAAATGAAAACAAATTTAAATATGCAATTAAATATACACTGCCAATCACAGTAAGTCCAAAACCAATTAATATACCAAATAGTCGTAATAACATATTATCTCACTTTAAAGATTGTAACAGTGGCTTGTTTTCCTGTTTGAAACAAAATATCATGTTGATCACATGTTAAATAAAATGTCATATTTTCACGAACAGCAGTAATGATACCACTCCCATGGCTCATTTTTTCCACGGGAAAAATATCAGCTTCAAAGTAAGAAATCTCACCTTTGACATCAATACGATATCTTTTTTCTGTTTTCATTTGATAAGAGATATAATAATCACCAGGATGATGAATTTGAAAATAGTTTTTATCTTGATTGTATGTAATCTCATCTAACTTGTCGATTTCTATCAAATTAAAAGGGATAGGCTCTCCCTTTTTTATGGTATAAGCATCTTCTAAATCCAAACTGATGGTAAAAGGGTTTAATATAATATCGTCTTTCATCTTATCACCTATTAAAAGTTTATGCGAAGACAAACAAAAAAAGAAGAATCATCTTCTTTTTTTGCTTACCGACACAATCGAATTGAAGCTTTTTATAAAACATTAAAACGTTTCAACACTACACAACCCCGCTTCTTAATTTGAGTGTCTCCACCTATTGTCATTGTATCATAGTTTACATTTAAAATGTGTCAATAAATTGGAAAATTTATCTAATTTGACGTTTTTTGACAATAATATTCTACTTTCTTTACAGTTGTTGTTATAATAAAACTAGGTGATGATATGAATAAAAAGTTAAAAAATTATCTTAATACTGTGGAAAAGTTACTTTCTGAAAAAGATATCCACAACCGTTCCCAAGTCATCGTTGATCATTTACAACAAATTCAATTTTATCAACATGAAAGACTTGTTCATTTGATTGTAACTGGTATATTTGCAATTCTTTCAATGCTTACTCTACTAGGAGCACTTATATTATGTCACTTGGGATTACTACTCCTATTTTTCCTATTTTTATGTTTACTAATTCCTTATATTTTCTATTATTATACTTTAGAAAATAGTGTTCAAAAAATGTATGATCAATATTGGAAACTAAAAGAAAAAGAGTGAATCACTCTTTTTTTAGCACATACCAGCTCCATCTACTGATAGAATTGCTCCAGTAATAAAGCTTGCTTGATCACTAGCAAGGAATGCAAATGCATTCGCAATATCTTCTGGTTCTCCCATTCTTCCAAGTGGAATACTATTGATAATTGGTTGAATTACTTCTTTTGGTAACACATCAACCATTTCTGTATGAATTACTCCAGGAGCAACTGCATTTACACGAATATGATCTTTTCCAAGTTCTCTTGCAAGTGATTTCGTCATACCATTTACAGCAAACTTACTTGTTGGATAACCACAACCTGCTGCTTGACCATAAATACTTACCATTGAACTTGTATTTAAGATTACTCCTCCTCCTTGTTTTTTCATATATGGAACAACTGCTCTAGAACAGTTAAATACACCTTTTACATTTAAGTCAATAATCTTATCAAAGCTTTCTTCTGTGTAATCATAAATACTATCACGAGCAGAAATACCAGCATTATTGACTAAAATATCAATATGTCCATATTTTCCTACAATCTCTTGTAAAGCCTCTTCTACAGCTTTTAAATCTGAAATATCTGGATATAATCCCATTACTTCATAAGAAGCATTTTCTTCTTTCAAACTAGCAATTGCTTTATCTACTGTTTCTGCACGGCTTCCAAATAAAACTACTTGGGCTCCATTTTGTAAAAATTTACGAACAGTAGCAAAACCAATTCCTCTCGTTCCTCCCGTTACAACGGCTACTTTTCCTTCTAACAAAATATCTTCCTCCAGTCTATACTTACATCATAACACAAATTGTCAAAAAATGAAGTAATTTTCTACTTCTTGACGTCAAGTATACTTATTTTGGTACATAAAATTGTTCCATATCCAAGCCTTCTAATTTTAATAACTTTATTTTTTTATCGATTCCTCCTGCATATCCAGTGAGATTTCCATCTTTTCCAACTACTCTATGACAAGGAATGATAATCGAAATGGGATTATGCCCAACAGCATTCCCTACTGCTTGAGCTGATACTTTTCCATGTTTCTTTTTTGATAAAAGGTTGGCGATTTCTCCATATGTCATTGTTTTCCCATAAGGAATTGTACATAATATATCCCATACATTCTTTTGAAATTCACTCCCATTCGGTAACAATGGAAGTGTTTTAAGATTTGGATTTTTACCCTGAAAATAATTATCTAACCATATTGTTGTCTCTTTTAAAACAGGAGTTAATTCATATTTTATTTCTTGATTCTTAATAGTATTCGCAAAATACTTTTGTCCTTCAATCCATAAGCCAATTAAATACTGTTCATTACTTACTAATAATATTTTACCAATGGGTGAATTATATTGTGTTTGGTATAACATACAACCGAGTCCTTTCAATTACTAATAATATAACATAAAAAACAAATAAAATATTAATGAATGTAATTAAAACTGTCAAAATTCAGCTCTTTGTTTTCATGTACTTAAATCATTTGAAGCAAACAAAAACCGTTGAATTTCAACGGTTGATTTCATATTGGTGGAGGATGTGGGATTCGAACCCGCGACCCCCTGCGTGCAAGGCAGGTGCTCTAGCCAACTGAGCTAATCCCCCACTTCTTTTTTGAAGACAAATAGATTATAGCATATCGTTTTTTTAGTTGTCAACTATTTTTTCTTATTTTTCAAAGAAAAAAGAAGATTTTCATCTCCTTTTATTCTGTAATTAAATAATTTGCAAGTAATTGTTGTAGCCAAGTAGATAGTTTTTGTTCGTCTGCTTTTGTCATTTTTCTACTACCTTCTGTGTCTACTTTAATATTAGTATTATTATCAATCGTGTTTGTATCAGCAATTTCAAAAGATAATAAACTTTGATTATCGCTACTTAAAATTTCACATTGGAATGATGAATCAGTTTGATTTCCAGCCTTTTTCGCATTCATGTGAAAAGCTAGTACCATATCCTTATCCATATTCAATGACATATCAAAATTAGCTTTTGTTTCTTGATAAGAACCTTTTCCTGTTCCTAAGCTTTTTCCGTTTGCATCTTTTAATGTGATGTCAAACTTTTCAAGATTTCCTTTTATTTCAATTGTACCGATTACTTTTTCGTTTTCAATAATTTCAAACTCTTTTGTTTCTCCATCAGTGAAAGCCATTCCACTTTCTTTTTTTGTATAAGAATCAGTTACTGTTAAAGCATATTTTACTGGTTCATGAGAGAATTTTGTAACATAAGTTATAAAATTCAAAACAGAAGAATCTTTATTATCTACTTCTTGTTTCTTATAATTTTTAAACTCTGGAGAAATACGATTCATAATCTTATTGGCTTTTTTATCTTTCTTTAAATCATTGATTACTTGATCAAATAATTCGTTTGCTCTTTTCGCATCTAATGTCAAAGCAACTTTCTTTACTTCTTTGTCTTCGCCATCAATTTTTACTTTGACGTTACTGATATTAAAATCGTTCTTTGTTACATGTTGATATAAACTATCTTTTACTACATCAACAATATAATTATAATCATCCATATTTGTATTTTGTAATGTATCAAAGATATCTAATTGATTTAATTCTAAGTATTCTGAAGCGATTTCTTTAATTAATATGTATTGATTACTACTCTCATTATAATAAGTAACATTTGTTAATTCTTTTCCATTTAAGCTTGGTGTTAATTTAAAATATAGTTTTTTATCTTCTATATTTTGTTGATATTCATATTGAAATTCTGTATTTTCTAAATTAGTTAATATTTGTGTTAATTCTGGATACATTCCCATAGAACCATATGCTTCTAAAATATCAGAATTGATTTTTACAGACATGCTACCATCTAATTTAAAATTATCTTTTAAGTTTGTTTGATATTTACTTATGTTAGTATTTAAAGTATTCATTTTCTTATTTAATGAATCAATGGATGAAACTAATATTCTCTTAGGATTAGAGGCAAATACATAATACCCTACAAAACTAATTACAATTAAGATTACTGCTGCCAAAATAACAAAAATCTTTGGCGAACTCTTATGTAATTTCTTTTCATCTGCTCTTTTTTGTTCTTCTAATGTTGGCTTTTTTACTTCTTCTTTTTTTGTTTCCTCTACTTTAGGTGTTACTTTTTCTGTTTCTTCCCCCATTTGGAAAT
This sequence comes from uncultured Mycoplasmatota bacterium, assembly GCA_900557185.1. Taxonomy (GTDB): domain Bacteria; phylum Bacillota_I; class Bacilli_A; order RF39; family UBA660; genus UMGS2016. The sequence continues at coordinate 6,479 of USRP01000001.1, read as the reverse complement.
CTACTTCTTGAGATGGTTCTAAATGAGGCATTTCTTCTTGGTTTTTCACCTTTTTATTATCTTCTGTCATAGGACACACTCCTTATATTTTCATTATACTATAAAAAGAAATCTTTGTATAGAAATTTAACTCTGTTTTTGTGTTCTTTGTATGTCCTTTACGAGACCAAATTGATAGCCTTTTTCTTTCATTGTTTTAATGAATTCGTCTAATGCTTCATAGTTTCCTTTATTCTTAGGGTGTAACAAATAAATTGCTCCTTTGTGATATCTTTTTAACAAACGATTCAGTGTTTCTTCTTTGGAAACATCTTCTCCAAAGTCATAGTGATCAGCACTCCAAAAATAAGTATAGTATCCTAAGTCACTGACAATTTTTAGACTGCGTTCACTCCATTCTCCTTTTGGTTCACGATATATTTTATCCATTTCTTTTCCTGTAACTTGGTGATAGATATTTTCTACATCTTTGATTTCTTTTACATATTCATCAAATGTTTCTTTGGTTGCTAAACTAGGCATGCTCTTATGATGATGGGTATGATTTCCAATACTATGTCCTGCATTGACCATTTCTCTTATCAAAGTATCATTTGTAGCAATATAGTTTTGGCAGAGAAAGAAAGTTGCTTTGACATGATTATTGTTTAATACATCGACAATTTCTTTCATATATGTTTCATTACCACCTTCATCAAATGTTAAATAAATAATCTTTTTATTTTCTCCTAAATGATAAGCATGGTATGCTTCTAATGATTTACCGTAATTACCACCTAATGGTCTTTTATGATCTAATTTATTATCAGACCACCATCCTTTTGTTTGATTATCTAAATTGTCATATTCATCTTTATATGTTTCATGTTTTATAACATATACTTGTCGTTCTTTCTTGACTGTGTTTCCACTAGAATCAGTCACTTGATACTTGACTTGATAAACACCTGGTTTTTGTTTGATATTATCTTTAGCAATCACTTTTTTGGTAATATCATGATCCATGTTATCAGTAGCAATAAAACCTGGTTCTTCGTATTTCTCATCTGTATATAGTGTAATTGCTTCATATCCTTTCAATTCTAACGTTGGTTTCTCATTATCTTTTACAATTACCTTTCTTTTTGTAACGGTCTTATTTCCACTTTTATCAATCACTTCGTATTTAATAACATAAATCCCAAATCGTTTTGGATCTACTTCACCACTCGTAATTACTTGATCACTTAGATCATTATTTTCTACGTCAACTGCAGTATATCCCGGTTCTTCATATGTTGTATTTAAAGCTACATATTCAATCTCATTTCCTTTTAATGTGATAGTTGGTGCTTCGTTACTCTTGACAATGACTGTCCTGGTTTTTTTTCGTACCATACCAATACGATTTTTCAATTCATACACTAATTCATAGGTTCCAATTTGATTGATATTTACTCTTCCATGAATTTTTACTTTTGTTGGTTTCCCCATGATTGTTGCGGTTACTCCTGGATCTTGAAATGGTTCTTTGTATTTGACAACCATGGTTGCTTTTCCTTTTAATTTTAACTGCATACATAAATACGTACTAAGAAAAAATAAACTCATAACAATTGGAACACTCAGTAGCAAAATCAATCCTTTATCTTTCATGAGAACACCTCTATTACAACATATTCCAAAAATAACCAGACATTCAAAAAGAGGAGTTACTCTTCCTCCTCTTCACTTGATTCTCTTAAAATATAAATAGGACGATGTTTTGTTTCTAAATATGTTTTAGAAAGATATTCACCAATAATTCCTGTACAGAATAATTGAATTCCACTTAAGAAAAACATAATACAAACCATAGATGGCCATCCACTCGTTGGATCTGACCAAATCAGTGTACGAACAATGATAATAATAATCATTAAGAATGAAATTAAACAGAAAAGTAGACCGACAATCGCAGCGATTGCTAGAGGAACAGTTGAGAAACCTACAATTCCTTCTACTGCATAAGCAAATAATTTCCAAAAGTTAAATTTGGTATTTCCTGCTGATCGTTCTGGATTCTCATAAGTAATCCATTTTGTTTTAAATCCTATAAAACTGAAAAGTCCTTTTGAATAGCGATTATATTCTTTCATTTTTATAATTTCTTTGACAACTTTTCGTTTCATTAAACGGAAATCTCTTGCTCCGTCAACCATTTCTACTTTAGAGATTTTATTGATTAAATGATAGAACCACTTTGTAAATGTTTTACGGAAGAAGGAATAGCCATTACGACTTGTACTTTTTGTCGCAACTACATCATATCCTTCTTTCGTAATCCCTTCATACATTTCTTCTAATAGTTTTGGAGGGTCCTGTAAATCTACATCCATCAAAGTAATATAGTTTCCGGTAGCAGCTTCTAATCCTGCATAAATAGCTGCTTCTTTTCCAAAATTTCTCGAAAAAGATAGATAATGTACTTCTTTATCTTTCTCATGTAATTCTTTCATTAATTCCAAGGAACGATCTTTTGAACCATCATCTACAAACCAGAGCTCAAAACATACATCTTTCATTTTCTGTTCTTGTTTTTTAATTTCTTCATAAAATAGTGGAATACTTTCTTCTTCATTATAACAAGGTACAACAATCGAAATTTTATCCATTATCTCACTTCTTTCTTTTTATCAATTACAATAATTCCTATAAAAATAATAAATCCAAGGATACTTGTTACCATTCCTACTTTTTTAAGTGGTGCTTCATATGTTAGTGTAATATGGTGTGTTCCTTTTTCCAGTGGAAAACCTAAAAAAGCATGATTTACGGTTTCATATTCGACTTCTTTTCCATCTACATATACTGTAAAGCCTTTATCATATGGAATACTTGTAACAAAATATCCATCTTCTGACATGGTAATGTTTCCTTCTAAATGATCTCCCTTCGTCTTTTCTTTATTGAGATGAAATGGAGTAATATCACTTGTTACATCTGATAATACGGTACTTGGAATACGATAAGTTTTTATATTTTTAAAATGATATGTTCCTTTTTCCAATGTGACTTCTAAATAATTTTTATGTTCACGATGAGAAATGACATAGTGAAACGTATTATTATGATTTTGATATTGCCATTCTTCACAAGTTAGTTTGTTTTCGACACCTTCAATTGTCATGCTGAGATCTCCATTTTCACAACTAGCTTGTTCGGTAATATTCATCTCAAACACAATGAGGTCATTCCCAAGTTCTTCAGGTAGTGTAATTCTAAATGTCGCATCATCTTTAGCTGTTATCACTGTTTCATCCTTTTTCTCTTTGATAGTGACGTTTTCTAACTTTGTAACATCTAATGATTCTAATGTTTCTATTTCATCTACAACTGGTGTTTCTTTGGAATCTTCTGTGATTGTGTATTGTAAAAGTGCTAGAACACTTTCCGGATAATCTAACTTTTGATATGTATCTTCACCCATTGTTTTACTTCTACCATATAATACAGGTAATACATTTTCATTTTCATATAAATAATAAGTTCTATCTGTTTTCTGATCGTATTTTTCAGCAATCTTTTTATAACCAGGTCCTTGTTCTGTCGTTGTCACAATATACTTAACACCTAGGAAATAAGATTCAAAAATATCATCATTTTCTTTTAAAATCATAGGATTTCTAGAAGCATAGGCAATCTTTAAATCATTTCGTAAAAAGTCTACATAGTTTTTATTATATGTTGATGAATAAATCGAAGTACGATATGAATATGGGCTATATACTTTATTCACTGTATATAAAACATCATTGCGATCATTCATACGAACAAATTCTTCTTCTTTTTCTAAAACTGGTTCAATTAAGTCTTGTTTTACAGATGACTGTATTTGATTATAATATTCATCTCTTGTTGGATAATCTTCTTGTAATTGGGTATTAAAACAAGTTGTCATGGCAATGATGAGTGTTCCAATCCCCAAAATATAGACATTCTTTTTCTTCACTGTTACATATAACAATATTAGAACGAACGCTAAATCGAGGTAATAAATCCATATTTGAGAGCCACTTACTATGGCAAGTAATGAGAAAATAACAGTTGTGATCACAATTGGTTTTAATTTAATTTCTCCTGTTTCTAATTCTTTCAGTAAATTTACTAGAAATAATGCTAAAATAGGAAAGAATGGGAACAATATTTTCTCACGTACATAAAGGGTTCCATTTAAAATATATACAAATATTGGAAAACACAAGATGAGTAAAAAACTAATACTTAAAAAACAATGTTCTTTTTTCTTACTAAATACACTTGTGAAAATAGCAAGTACTGCGGTTGCTGTAACACCTAATGTATATGGATCATAAACTAAGCCATCTATATTCGCACTAGGAATAAACAGTGATAAAAGAGAAATAGTACTCTCTTCACTACCACGTCCTGATAAAATAACAGAAGCAGTTGGCAATAACAAAATACATGACATCATGATGGCAAGAAAAGTACAAAGTAATAATGGATATCCTTTTTGTAATATTTTCTTAAATGAATATGTATTTTCTCTGCGGATTACTTCAGCAATTGTATAAAGGGCACAGACAACAATTCCCGTTACACTATAGTAGTAACTTAACATAATCATCATGAATATACTAAATATAAATAAACCTTTTTTCTTTGTTTCAAAATATCGATCAATACCAAATAACGCTAAAATTAAAAATGGCATATAATTGATAAACATATAATGACGATGGGCATGGAATATTAGAAAAGATGCTGACATCATAATCAATGTTACTAACAATGATAGGTTATTAGAGTATTTTTTATGTAATAAAAACTCATATAATAAAATACCGGTTACCAATACTAAAATGATATTTAAAATCATAATATAAGTAGACATAGATAGGAATGGAAATAAATAAGATAACATCAGTAATGGATTTAATAAACCATAATATGAAAAGAAATAAATGTTATTTCCTCCTCCAATGTGAAATGCATAATCGGGAAATAAATCTCCTGTATTATAAAATAACATGCGAAAATAATCAGCAAATGTCGTATGCTGACCTATCCAATCGGTTTTAGATCCAAACATAGAATCAAACCCAAGTGGTAATAACATCATCAGTAATAAAAATAAAATAATACATCCATAATGAATATATTTTGTTTTGTTCTCTTGTATTTTCTTTTTCATTTCATCCCTCTTTTTACATGACTATTATACTATAAATTCTAAAAATATACTATTTTCTCTTTCTTTTTTCTGGAAGTTATTGTCATATATTCCTAGAAAGTCTCATAAAATAGTGAAAAAGGGTTGCAAATTCTAATAAATTATTATATAATTGGAATTGTCAATGAGAAATTTTTGATGAAAATTTGTCATTGCGCCCGTAGCTCAGCTGGATAGAGTGTTTGGCTACGAACCAAAAGGTCAGGGGTTCGAATCCCTTCAGGCACGCCAAAAGCGTTCATCTTTAGATGAACGCTTTTTCTTTTTTCACTACATACTTTATTTGATGCCAAAAAATCGTTATTCACGCTATTGGACCGTCATTAACGAAAATAGGTAGATTTTTAAATTTGTTATTTGATATAATACCTCCAAAGGAGAATGTTGGAGCATATGATGGAATTGAATGCGGATAACATTGCAAATTTAACACAGTATTTAATAAGAGAATATTATAAATTAAATACAGAGCCTTTGTTTTCGGTTTTAGCAGAAGATTGCGTTTGGCTGGGACCAGGAAATCTTCTGGTATTTGGCGCGGAAGAAATAAAAACTCAGTTTAAAAATGGTTTTATTATGCCTGCCTTTCAAATGGTAAATCCTCATTTTTATATACTGGAAACTGGTAGTGACAGCCATATAGTTGTATTAGGAGAATATTTACTGTTTTCAGATGAAAATGCAGATTTAATCTGTGCTTCAAAACAGCGTATTACCTTTTGTTATAGGCTGGAACATGACGCCTACCGACTTTATCATATGCATGTATCTAATGAGTGGAATGATTTGAAAGAGGATGAATTATTCCCTTTCGAAATCAGCACACAGACTTATCATTATGTAAAAAAACTTTTAAAAGAAACTAATGACAGAAAAAATAAAGTAATTATTCAAACTCCAAAATCTACTTATGGTATTCGGTCAGACTCTATCATTTATATAGAAGCGGCAGATAAATATAGTATTTTACATACAGTACACCAGAATATTGTGATACATAAATCTATCGGTTATTTGGCCTCTGTGCTTCCTGATTTTTTCTGTCGTATTCATAGAAGTTATCTTATTAACTGCCACCACGTTTCTAAAGTGGAAAGATATTATGTTACATTGGTAACAGGAGAAACCTTGCCAATACCTGAAAAACGATATACAGAAGTGTACCATAATGTGATGCAGGCGATGCAATAACTTACAGAATATATATACTCATATTAAAACAGTGTGATTTATTTGCATAATAAAAGAAAATTTAATTTTATTA